>JBQTJO010000062.1:0-10351 GCA_052387015.1 Gemmatimonadota bacterium | reverse complement strand
ACTCGGTGGAAGAGCGGGTCAAGCAGTTCGGCGCGGTGGTCGAGGTCGTGCAATCGGAAGCCGAGGAGATCCTGCTGGACGCCGCGTCGACGGCGCGCGGCGTGCACACGGCGTCGCTGGTACTGCGCTCCGGCCGGCGCGAACAGCTGCCCGACGAAGCGGCGGCCGCTGAAGACGTGTTCACGGAGTGAAGAGGCACACATGAGCGAGGACAATCGGGACTACATCGCGGCATTCGCGATCGGCGCAATGGTCGGCATTGGCGCCACACTCCTGCTTTCCGGCGAACGAACCGAAGCCAAACGCATCCTGTACGACCTGGAGCCCGCCTTGAAGCGCGCGCGCGGGAAGGCGCGCCGATTCGGGAAAGACGCCGCGCGCACGGCGCGCCGCGGTGCGCGGCGCGCACGCCGCGCACTGCGCGACTGACGCCGGGGCGTTTGCGCACCATAGGCGCGGCCGGCGCGGCCGCACTGCTGTTGCTGCTGACGCCGGATTCGGCCTGGGCGTTCGGTCCCGCCGCGCACGTCTACCTCGGCTCGCACCTGCTCGACACGCTCACCCTGCTGCCCGCCACACTCGCCGGCCTGCTGCGCGTGCATCCGCAGAGCTTCCTCTACGGCTCGATGGCCGCCGACATCTCCTTCGCCAAGAAGTACGTGCCTGCGGGGCGGCACTGCCACTTCTGGCACGTCGGCGAAGAGATCCTGGCCGCCGCGCAGAACGACCGCACGCGCGCGGTCGCCTACGGCTACCTCGCGCATCTCGCGGCCGACACCATCGCGCACAATCATTTCGTGCCGCGCCAGCTGCTGCTGACCAGCAGCACGAAAGCGCTGGGGCACGCGTACTGGGAGCACCGGCTGGATGTGCAGCTGGGCGTGAAGTACACGGCGCTCGCACGCGAGATCGTGATGGACTACGACCACTCGGAAGCCGACCACTTGTTCGACAGCGTGCTGAGCGGCACCATCTTCTCCTTCGAGACAAACCGCCGGATCTTTCGCGGCATGATCCGCTTCCAGGACAACGACCGCTGGCACTCGATCCTAGGACGCACGATCCAAAGCTCGCGCTGGGATCTGAGCCAAGCGACCATGGACGGATACCTGTCGCGCGCTTTCGAGTTCGTCGTCGACTATCTGCTGCGCGGGCGGGAGTCGATGCCGGCGGCTTTCGATCCGGTCGGCGAATTCAATCTCCAGCTCGCAAAGAAAGTGCGCCGCCTCGCGATTCGAGAGGGCGCGCTCTCACAGCCGCAGCTGCTGCAGGAAATGGCGGATGACTTCTTTCCGCTGCCGGACACCACTACGAGTTATTGGACGCTAGCGCGGAACGGAATCATCTAAAGGACGTTTACGTTCACGTTCACGTGCACGTTTACGAGGACGGTGGGTCCGGTACACGCTCCGTCCACGTACACGTGAGCGTGAACGTGCACGTGCACGTCTGTTTTAAAGTTCTTTCTGCAGATTCGCGTACCGCACCACCACCTTCTTTCGCCCGACGCTCTCGAAATCGATCACGGCTTTCAGGTCCTGCCCGAAGCCCGACAGCTCGCGGATCGTGCCGCGCCCGAACTGCGGGTGGCGGACGCGCTCGCCTTTGACGAAGCGCGGCGCGTCCTGCGCGTCCGTGAAGTCGATGTAGCTGCCGCTGGTGTCCGCTTCGCGGCGGCGCGCGGCATAGCGGGCGGCCGAGCCGCCGCGCCAGCTGCTCTCGCCCTGGTAGCGGACGCGCGCGAGCGCCGGTGTGGTCTTCGCTTCGACCAGCCGCTGCGGCAGCGGCGCCAGAAAGCTCGACGGAATGCAGGCCAGCACTTCGCCCGCGCGCCTGCGCGTACGCGCGTACGTCATATAGACCTTCTGCTCGGCGCGCGTGATGCCGACGTAGAACAGCCGCCGCTCCTCCTCCAGCTGATCCGGCTCGTCGTACGCGCGCGCCATCGGAAACAGCCCATCTTCGAGGCCGGAAATGAAGACGATCGGGTACTCCAGCCCTTTCGCATTGTGCAGCGTCATGAGCGTGACCGCCTTCGCCTCGGGATCGTGCCGGTCGACATCCGTGATCAGCGAAATCTTCTGCAAGTAATGATCGAGCTGCGTCAAATTGCCCGCCTCCGCACCCGCCTCCGCCTCCGCCTCCGCCTCCGCCTCCGGCTCCGCTTCATATTCGTGCGCGCCCGCCACCAGCTCCTTCACGTTTTCGATGCGGTCGTCGCCTTCCGGACCTTCCTCGCGCAGCGCGTCGAGCAGCCCGATCTCCTCGATCAGCTTCTCGAGCAGATCGCCGACCTTCAGGTGCGCGGCCAGCGCCGTGTAGCGCTGGATCAGCTCCGCGAATTTCTTGAGCGACGCGACCGCCGCGCCGCGCAGCGCGGGACATTCCTCCGCGACCAGCGCCGCCTCCAGCGGGGTTGACCGCCGCTCGGCCGCCCACGTCAGCAGGATCGTCTTGCTGGTATCACCTATGCCGCGGCGCGGATAATTCACAATGCGGTCGAACGCGCCGGCATCGCGCGGGTTCGAGATCAGGCGCAGATAGGCCAGCACGTCCATGATCTCGCGCCGCTCGTAGAAGCGCGTGCCGCCGATGATCTGATAGGGCAGATCGTGCCGGCGCAGCGCTTCTTCCATGGCACGCGACTGCGAGTTGGTGCGGTACAGCACCACGGAATCGCGGGGCGTGCGCGTCGCGTCGCCCGCCAGGCGATTCTCGATCTCGGTCGCGACCCATTCCGCTTCATCCCGCTCATCGAGAGCCTCGACTTTCGTGAGGATCTCGCCCGGCCCCGCATCCGTGCGCAGCGTCTTGCCTTTGCGCCGCTTGTTGAGCGCGATCACATGGTTGGCCGCGTCCAGGATGTTGCCGGTCGAGCGATAGTTGTGCTCGAGCCGGATGGTGCGCGTGTTCGGGAAGTCCTTCTCGAAATCGAGGATGTTGCGGATGTCGGCGCCGCGCCAGCCGTAGATGGACTGGTCGTCGTCGCCGACCACCATCAGGTTCGAATGCTCGCGCGCGAGCAGCTCGAGAAATCGGTACTGCGCATGATTGGTGTCCTGGTACTCGTCGACCAGCACGAACTGAAAGCGGCGACGGTAGGCGGACAGGATGTCGATAAACCCCAGAAACAGCTCGACGGGCTTGACCAGCAGGTCGTCGAAATCGAACGCGTTCTGCTCTTTCAGCGCGGCCTGATACTGCGGATATACATCGGCGACGATGGTCGTGAACGCGTCGGCCGCGAGCCGCGCATACGCTTCCGGATCGACGAGCTGGTTCTTGGCCGCGGAAATGGCCGAGCGCACCGCTTCCGGGTGCCAGCGCTTGATGTTGATGTTCAGCCGCTCCATGGCGCGCTTGATCTCGCGCAGCGACTGGTCGGAGTCGTAGATGCTGAAGTTGGGCGTCCAACCCATGCGGCCCGCATGTCTGCGCAGCAGCCGCGCGCCCAACGAATGGAACGTGCCCATCCACATGCCCGCCGGCTCCTGGCCGAGCAGGTTGCGGACGCGCTGGCGCATCTCGCCCGCCGCCTTGTTGGTGAAGGTGACCGCGAGGATGGCCGACGGATCGACGCCGTGATGCTCGATCAGGTGCACGATGCGCGTGGTCAGCACGCGCGTCTTCCCCGACCCGGCGCCGGCCAGCGCCAGGATCGGGCCCTCGAAGTGCTCGACCGCGGCGCGCTGCTCGGGATTCAGACCATTCAGGTACTTCAATCAGCTAATCTCGTTTTGAAAATCGGATTAGAGCGTCGGATTATTTCGAACACCGGATTCGAACACCGGATTCGAACACCGGACTCGAAAACCGGACTCGAACACCGGACTCGAACACCGGATTCGAACACCGGACTCGAACACCGGACTCGAACACCGGACTCGAACACCGGACTCGAACACCGGATTCAAGACCGGACTGGAAACTCGGACTGGACCACCGCAATTCTAATCCGCAGTTCTAATCCGCAGTTCTAATCCGCAGTTCTAACCCGCAGTTCTAACCCGCAGTTCTAACCCGCAGTTCTAATCCGCAGTTCTAATCCGCAGTTCTAATCCGCAGTTCTAATCCGCAGTTCTAATCCGCAGTTCTAATCCGCAGTTCGAAGCCCGCAGTTCAAAGCCCGCAGTTCAAGGCTCCGCAGTCCTAAACACCCCGCGCGCCCTCCGCTTCGCGCCCTGCCGCGGCAGCACGACGTCGAACACGGTGCCTCCCCGCTTGCGCGCGCGCGCCGCGATGCGGCCGCCGTGCAGGTCCTCGATAATGCGGCGCGTGAGCGACAGGCCGACGCCCCAGCCGGACGATTTCGTCGTGACGCCGGGCAGGAAGATGCGATCCTTGACCGACGTCGCGATGCCCGGTCCGTCGTCCGCGATGTTGATCTCGACGCCGCCCACTTCGGTCGGCGCGGCCAGGATCAGGATGCGGCCGCCGCGGCCGGCCAGCGCATCGATCGCGTTCTTCACGACGTTCTCCAGCGCCCAGACCAGCAGCACGCGATTGGCTTCGACCATGGGCAGCTCATCGCGTACGCGCGTGCGCAGCTCGACGCCGCTGCCGAAGCGAGGCAGGCGCGGCCGGAAATAGCGATCCAGCTCTCCAATGATTTCTGTGACGCGTACGGGCTCGAGCCGCGGCGGTTTGCCGATCAGCTCGAAGCGGCGCGACACGCGCTCCAGCCGCTCGACATCGGCGCCAACCACATCGGCGATCCTGTGCATGCTGGCCATCTGCTCGCGCTCGTCGGGCGGCAGGCGCAGCACCTCGATCCAGCCGGCCAGCGACGAGAGCGGCGTGCCCATCTGGTGCGCGAGCTCGCGCTCCATCGCCGCCCACAGCCGTTCGCGCTCCTCGCGCACGCTCGAGCGAATGATGGCGAGCGCGATCACGACCAGCAGCACCGCGCCGCCGGTCTGCAGCCATGGAATCCAGCGCAGCCCGCTGGTGATCGGCGGCGGCCCGAAGTACAGCGTGCCGAGGTTCGGCACGTCGATGGGCGCGTTCTCCCGCGCCAGGCGTGCCGCATACTGGCCGATGCGCGCCTTGCCCGTGTCGGTGTTGAACGACGGTTTGAACGGCAGATTCACGGCAGCAGTCGGCCGGCCGGTCGGGTCCAGGACGATGGTCGGCACGCCCAGCTTCTGGAGTGAGTTCTGCAACTCGAGCAGCGCCCTCAGGCTCGCGTCCTCCTCGATCGAGAAGAGACCGCGCTGAATGGTCGCGTACATCTGGGTGTGGATGAGGGCTTCCTCGCGAATGCGACGGACCAGGTAATCGGTGTACACGAGGTACGAGCCGAACACCAGGATCGAGAGGAGCGCGAGAGCGACCGGCCAGTAGCGACGTCGCATTCTACGGGATCGGGACCGGGATCAGGATCGGGATCGGGATGACTTCACCCGATCCGGTTCGTGCCTACATAATCGGCAATGGCGTCGGGCAGGAGAATAGTACCATCGGCCTGCTGGTAAGTCTCGAGCAGCGCGGCCAGCGTCCTGGGCAACGCGAGTCCAGAGCCGTTCAACGTGTAGACGAACTCGGGCCTGGCGCCCGGCTCCGGCCGGAACCGGATGTTGGCGCGCCGCGCCTGGTAGTCGTTGTAGAGCGAGCAGCTCGACACCTCCAGCCACTTATCGACGCCGGGCGACCACACCTCCAGGTCGTAGGTCTGCGCGTTTGCGAAGCCCAGATCACCACCCGCGAGCAGCACGACGCGGTAGCGCAGCCCCAGCTCCTGCAGAATCGTCTCGGCGTGCGACGTCAGCTCTGCCAGCGCCGCGCGTCCGTTCTCGGGCCGCTCGAAGCGCAGCAGCTCGACCTTGTCGAACTGGTGCACGCGCAGCAGACCGCGCGTGTCCTTGCCGTGCGCGCCGGCCTCGCGCCGGAAGCAGGGCCTGTACGCGACGTAGCGGATCGGCAGTGCGGCGGGTTCCAGCAGCTCACCGGCGTGCAGGTTCGTCACGGGCACTTCCGCGGTCGGCACGAGGTAGAAGCCGTCTTCCGGCACCTGGTACATGTCCGCGCCGAACTTCGGCAGGTGTCCGGTGCCCAGAGCGGCCTGCTCGTTGATCATGAACGGCGGCGAAAGCTCCGTGTAGCCGTGCCGCCGCGCGTGCACATCGAGCATGAAATTGATGAGGCCGCGCTCGAGGCGCGCACCCATGCCGACAAAAAGCGGGAAGCCGCTGCCGGCGACTTTCACGCCGCGCGCGAAATCGAGAATGCCGAGCGCTTCGGCCAGCTCCCAGTGCGGCTTCGGCTGGAAATCGAAGCGCGGCTCCGCGCCCCACACGCGCAGCGTCCGATTCGCCGACTCATCGCCTGCCGGCACGTCCGGCTCGGGCAGGTTCGGGATGTTGAGCAGCAACTCGCGCACCGCACCTTCGGCTTCGGCCAGGTGTGCCTCGAGCGCGCTCATCTCGACGCCCAGCTTGCGCATCTCGAGCACGAGCGGCTCGGCTTCTTCATGCTTGCCGGCCTGCTTCAGCTTGCCGACCTGCGGCGAGACTTCGTTGCGGCGCGCGCGCAACGCATCGACGCGCGCTATGCCGGCGCGCCGCTCTGCATCGAGCGCGACCAGACGGTCGACCGCCTCGACCACCTCGGGCTTGCCGCGAATGGCCAGCCGTTCGCGCACGAAGCCGGTGTCTTCCCGAATTCGCTTGAGGTCTAACATCTAAGGGCTAGGGTGACGGTGGCGTGCTGTGCAGGGCCGTGCGGACTTTATGGCCAATACGCCATAAACCCGCAGGGCAACTGTCCGTGAGCGCAGCAGGTTTATGGCGTATTGGCCATAAAACCGCGATGGCCCGACACAGCGCTCCACCGTCACCCAGTCATTCATCTCACTCTGCGGGCGGAACGAACGAGCGATCGCAGAACGGGTTCACGACCACCGCGAAGCTCGCGCGGCCATCCGCGACGTCGACGCTGACGGCCTTGATCTTCGCGAAGTACGAAGCCCGCGTGAAGCCGCACGCTTCCCTGCGCGTGCGCACCACGTAAACGCCGCCCACGGTCAGATTGACCGGCTGCGCGGTGTACCTGATCGTGTCGGACGGCGCTTCCTCGAGCGCTTCGAAGCTCTGCCCGCTGATGACGGCGATGCGTGCACGCGAGGAGCCCTGCCCCTCGAACGCGGCGGCCGGGATCAGCTGCAGCTGACCGTTCGCCTCGCCCAGCGCGACATCCCAGTTGCCGCCGCTGCCCGGCTGCTCGACCTCGACCTGGCGCCGGTTCACGAAGTCGTAGGCCGAGGGCAGCCCGAGATTATCGGGGCGCGAAAGAGAAAACAGCGGAACCGTGTCCGGCGTCGCATCCCACGGCTGGACGCCGAAATCATCATCACAGGCCGAAACCGAGACTGCGGCGAGCAGGATCAGCGCAAAACGAAAACGCACTCTAACTCTCTTGCTGACAACGTGAAACGTCAAAATTACCGGCCCCCGGGGCGCGATGCAACTCGACTTCTACGCACAAGCCCATAGCCGGGATCCCGCGCCGGGCACATTTTTGGCAAACGGGAGACGCCCATGGGCACGATCGTGAACACGCGCAACGTACTGGTTGTCGATGATGAGCCCTACATCGGCCGCATCATCCAGCTCAAGCTCGAATCCGGCCCGTATCACGTGATGCTCGTGCAGGACGGGCCGAGCGCGCTCCAGCTGCTACGGTCCGACAGCTCGATCGATCTCATTCTGCTCGACATCATGATGCCGCAGGTCAGCGGACTGGACGTTCTCGAGCAACTCCGCCAGATTCCGCATCGGCGCACGACGCCTGTCATTATGCTCACGGCGAAGGGTCACGAAACGGACCGCGAGCAGGCCGCCCGGCTCGGCGCCACGGATTTCCTGACGAAGCCCTTCAGCCCGAAGAAACTACTTGCCCGCATCGACGAAATCTTCTCTTCCTGATCCGCATCTCTGGATCACCGTTCTGGCCGGCGGCGTCGGTTCGCGCTTTTGGCCCGTTTCGACTCCGACCCGACCCAAGCAGCTGTTGCCACTGGCTTCCGAGCAGCCATTGATCAGCGACACGATTGCGCGTGTGCTCGCGCTGGTGCCGCGTGATCACATTCGCATTCTCACCGGCGAGCACCTGGCGCAGCCGATTCTGAGCGTGGTGCCGGAGCTGAGCGCGAGCGAGGTGATGGTCGAGCCGAAAGCGCGCGGCACCGGCCCGGTGCTCGCCTGGGCGGCCGCCGAGCTCTACCGCCGCGACCCGGACGCAATCATGGCATCGCTGCACTCGGATCACGTGATCGAGCCCGACACCGCGCTGCGCGACGAGATTCTGGCCGCGGCGGAATGCGCGGCGACGCACCAGCGGCTGGTCTGCATCGGTATCACCCCGACGCGGCCGGAAACCGGCTACGGCTACATCAAACCGGGCGCCCGGCTCGACACGCGCTTCGACGCATACGAGGTGCAGCAGTTCGTAGAAAAACCGGATCCGGAGCTGGCCACGCAGTACGTGCAGCGCGGTTACGTCTGGAACAGCGGCATTTTCGTATGGCCCGTCAAGCTGTTCCTGAACGAGATCCGCAAGCACGCACGCGAGATCGCCCCGCACCTGGAGTTCGCGATAGAAGGCAGCACGAACGCCTACTTCGACGGGGTCGGCAACATCTCCGTCGATCAGGCCGTGCTCGAGCGCAGCGACCGGGTCGCGGTGCTGCCTGCCACCTGCCGCCGGGATGACGTCGGCACCTGGGATGCGGTCGGCCGCACGCGCGCGCAGGACGCGACCGGCAACGTCGCGGTCGGCGCGGTCGAGCTGGTCGACACGGCCAACACGATCGCATGGTCGGAGCACGGCTCGATCGTGACTTTCGGCATCGAGGACCTCGTCATCGTGCGCACCGCCGATGTCACGTTCGTCGCGCGCCGCGATCGCACGGCCGAGCTGAAGCAGCTGCTCGACCGCATTCCGCAGAACGTCAGAGAGGTGAATGGCTGAAGTCGAGCTGATCGTATTCGACGACGCCGTCGCCCGTGACTGGTACCCCTTCACGCTCACTCGTCCCGCCGGTGAGCTGCTGCTCGGCACGCTCAAGCTGCGCGCGCGTCTCGAGCGGGTGACCGGCGCGCGCTGCGCCGCCTACATCGCGAATCCGGATCTGGCCGGCTTCGACGAGCGTGCTGCGCCGCGCGTCGTCGAGCGCGGCGAGCTCGACACCGGGCGCGCGCGCCTCTTCCTCTCCTCACGCTGCGTGCTGCACTGGGATGTCACGCTCGATCTCTCCACGGAAGCGACCTTCCGAGTCGCGGACCAGGTCGCCGGCTGGCTGGTGCCGCCCGGCGCGCCCGCACCGTCGGAAGACGATCTGCTCGCGCCCGCGACCGTGCGCGGCGCCGGCTACATGCTGGGCGGCAACATCCTCGAGAACGTGTGGGAGCTGATCCAGGACAACAGCGATCACGTCGCGAGCGACATCCTGCATCTCCACGCCGCGCGCGAGCTGCACGCGCGTCCGGCGAACGCGTACGTGGTCGGCGATTACCCGCTCGTGTGCAGCGCGGGCGTGAGCATCGAGCCGGGCGTCGTCTTCGACCTCACGGCCGGACCCGTCTGGCTGGATGAGCGCGTGCAGGTGCACGCGCTGTCGCGCATCGCGGGGCCGCTGTACGTCGCGGCCGACTCGGTACTGCTGGGCGGCTGCTACAATGCGTGCACCATCGGGCCGCACTGCAAGGTGCACGGCGAATTCGAGGAATCCGTGATGCTCGGCTACTCGAACAAGGCGCACGACGGCTTCATCGGCCACTCGTATCTCGGCCAGTGGGTCAACCTCGGCGCCCTGACGACCAACAGCAATCTGAAGAACAACTACTCGAGCGTGCGCGTGTGGACGCCGGGCGGCGACCTCGATACCGGTATGACCAAGCTGGGCTCGCTGATCGGCGATCACGTGAAAACCGCGATCGGCACCATGCTGACCACCGGCACGGTTGTAGGACCCGGCGCGAACGTGCTGGACGCCAAGCCGCCGAAGCACATCGCGCCCTTCAGCTGGGGCGAGCAGCGCTACGAGCTGGATCGGTTCCTGGAGACCGCGCGGCGCGCGATGCAGCGGCGCGACGTCGAATTGAGCGAGTCCCAGCAGCAGCTGCTGCGAGCCGCGTGGGAGAACGCGTAGTGAACGTGACCGTGCTCGGCAGCGGCAGTGAAGGCAATGCGACGGTCGTCGAATCCAACGGCGTCGCGGTGCTGATCGATGCCGGTTTCAGCGGCCGCGACCTCGAGCAGCGCCTCGAGCGGGCCGGCATTTCGGCCGAGGCGCTGGCGGCTATGGTCATCACGCACGATCACGGCGACCACACCCGCGGTATGGGCATACTCG
>JBQTJO010000061.1:0-5065 GCA_052387015.1 Gemmatimonadota bacterium | reverse complement strand
TGAAGACGCGCCGCAGCCGGCCGCGCTCCGCTCCGCTGGGCCCGGGCTATCCTGCGCCCGCCACCATGCCGATGCGCCAGCCGGCGGGAACTATGCCGTCATGACCGGAATTAGTGGGAGTATGAATCGTCCTCGCGCTTTCGTGGCCACTCTGCTGCTGGCGGCACTGTCCGCCGGCCAGCTGCTGGCGCGCGATTGCCCGATGCTTTCGGCACACGCTTCGGCCGGACAGCGTGCGGACGCACCTCATGCTCATCACACCGCACCATCAGCCGGCGAGGCCGGACACGAACAGACGTCTCAGTCGGCCACGGAGCTGCCCGATAGCTGTCTGATGCTGATGCAGTGCGCGGGTCCCGGCATGATGGACGCGCGCATGGCGGCGGTGCCGCTGTCCACGGTCAGCGCGGACCGCAACAGCTCACCCGAGCTGCCCCACCTCGACTCGATTCTCACCAGGACGACTCCACCCCCGCGAGTCTGATCTCCTTCTTGCAGTAACAACCAGCATGTCGAGGGCGCAGCGCGTCGAATGACAACGGTGCGCCGCTTCGACCAGGTTTTTGTGGGAGATCACATGTCACGACATCTGACGACGGTGCTGCTGTGCGGCATCGTCCTGCTCGGCTGGCCCCCTGCCGCGCATGCACAGGTCCACGCCGATTCCGCGACCGCGGCGCAGCACGCGGGCATGCAGCACGACATGACCATGGTCGTGCTGGGTGGCGGCTGGATGGCGATCGGCATGGCGCAGCTGTTCCCAACCGTCACGATCGCGCTGCCGTCCGAGGAAGGCACACCGCTCGACCGCCGCGGCCTCTACGTGACACAGCCGGCGCTAATGGCCAATATCGAGTCGACCGGCTCGGGCGTGTCGCTGCGCACGACGCTCAACTTCGAAGGCCTTACGCAGCCGGGCGGTGAATTGACTTACGGCGCGTGGGGCGAAGGCTTCATCGACAAGCGGCATCCGCACACCTTCCTGCACGAGGCCATGCTCAGCGTGAACATCTGGGCACGCGACGGCGGCGGTTTTTCGCTTTCGGCCGGCAAGGGCTTCGCGCCGTACGGCACCGGCGATCCGATGTCGCGGCCGGTGATCAAGTATCCGACCAACCACCACCTCTCGCAGATCCTGGAGCGGTTCACGCTCAACGCCGTCTACGCGCGGGCCGGCTGGAGCGCGGAAGCCGGTGTGTTCGGCGGCAACGAGCCGACCGGCCCGTGGGATTTCAGCAACATCGAGAGCTTCGCGAATTCCTGGTCGACACGGCTCACGCGAGGGTTCGGAACCGGTATCATGGGCGTGTGGCCGTGGGAGCTGTCGGGCTCACTCGGCCGTGTGAAGGAGGAACACGACGACGAGGCAGACGTCACCCGTCTCTACAACGCCGCGCTGCGTCACGAGCAGGCCTACACGTTCGGCCGCGTCTACAGCCTGCTCGAAGCATCGTGGAGCGACCCGGAGCATCACGACGGCTACTACTCGATCAACGCCGAAGCGAGCCTCGCGCGCGGCATCCACAAGCCATATGCCCGCGTCGAGTATGCGACGCGTCCGGAATACGAGCGCGAGGGCGCGCCGGATGCGCGCGGCTTCTTCCGTTACGACCACGACAGCGAGCCGATCGGCTCGACCCGCTGGCTCACAGTGGCGGGCGGCTATGGCATAACCGTAACACGGTTGCCGTTCAGCGCACGGCCTTACGTGGAAGTGCAATGGCATCGCGTCAGTGAGCACACGGGCGACATCGATCCCGCGGCGCTCTTCGGTCGCGAGTCGTTCCTGTCGCTGTCGGCAGGCTTCCGCGTGTTCCTCGGCGGCGAGCCGATGCGCATGGGCGCATACGGCGTGCTGGACGCCATGACGCTCATGCACCGCATGCAGATGGGCGGCGCGCTTGCGGAGCACCGGCACTAATGAATCGGCACATGACGCAACACGAGCATCACGGCGGGCACGACAAGCACGCGGGTCACAGTGTCGAGATGTTCAAACGCAAGTTCTGGCTTTCGCTGCTGCTGACGATTCCGACGGTTGCCTGGACGGACATGATCCAGGATTGGCTGGGCTACTCGGCACCGGAGTTTGCGGGATCGCAATACATTCCTGCGGTATTCGGCACCGCGGTGTTCGTCTATGGCGGGCTGGTCTTTCTCCAGGGCGCCTGGCGGGAGCTGAAGAGCCGGCTGCCCGGCATGATGACGCTGATCGCGCTCGCCATCCTCGTCGCATTCGTCTTCAGCCTGGTTGTCATGTTCGGATTTCCCGGCATGGCGCTGTGGTGGGAGCTGGCGACCCTCGTCACGGTCATGCTGCTGGGCCACTGGATCGAGATGCGGTCGATCCAGCAGGCGAGCGGCGCACTGAAGGAGCTGGCAAAGCTGCTTCCGGACACGGCCGTGCGCATCCGCGGCTCCGAAACCGAGGAGCTGCCGGTCAGTGAGCTGAGCGCAGGCGACGTCGTGCTGGTCCGTCCTGGCGCGAGCGTGCCGGCGGACGGCGTCGTGCGCGAAGGGCAGAGCACGGTCAACGAATCGATGATCACGGGCGAGTCGCGGCCGGTCGAAAAAGCTGCGGGAGCCGAAGTGATTGCCGGAACCGTGAACGGCTCGGGCTCGCTGCGTGTCGAAGTGACCGGCACCGGTGAAAAGACTGCACTCGCCGGCATTATGCGGCTGGTGCAGCAGGCGCAAAGCTCACGCTCGCGCGCGCAGGCGCTGGCCGACCGCGCGGCTTTCCTGCTCACCGTCATTGCCATCGTGGCGGCGGTGGTCACGCTGGTGGTGTGGCTGTCGATCGGCGCGGAGCCGTCCTTCGCGATCGAACGAGTCGTGACGGTCCTGGTAATTGCATGTCCGCACGCGCTCGGGCTCGCGATTCCTCTGGTCATCGCGATCTCGACTACGCTCGGCGCGCGCAGTGGTCTGCTGATTCGCGATCGCCGCGGCCTGGAGGAAGCGCGCAATCTCGACACGGTCGTGTTCGACAAGACCGGCACGCTGACGATCGGTGAATTTCGTGTGGTCGCGCTCGCAACCACGCAGGACATGGCCGACGAGCAGGCGCTCGCGCTGGCCGCGGCGCTCGAGCGCGACTCGGAGCACCCGATCGGGCAGGCGATCGTCAAGAGCGCACAGGAGCGCTCCATCTCGCTTCCAGGCGCCGGGAACTTCGAGGCGATTGCCGGGCACGGCGTGCGGGCGCGGGTCGGCGAGAAGGAGCTGCATATTGGCGGGCCCGCGATGCTGAAGCGTCTCGGCGTCGAACCCGATGCGAAGCTTCAGCCAACGATCGACCGGGCGCAGCAGCGCGGGCAGGCGGCGATCTACCTGATCGAGAACCAGCGCACGATAGCGGTGTTCGCGGTCGCCGATGCGATCCGCGAGGAATCTCGCGCGGCCGTGAACGCGCTGCACGAGGCGGGGATTCGCGTCGCCATGATGACCGGCGACGCGCGTGCGGTGGCTGACGCCGTGGCCGCCGATCTCGGTATCGACACCGTTCTCGCCGAAGTGCTGCCCGAGCAAAAGGCGAACGAGATTCGCCAGCTTCAGGCGAAGGGTGGCAGGGTTGCGATGATCGGCGATGGTGTGAACGACGCGCCCGCGCTGGCCACCGCGGATGTCGGCGTCGCCATCGGCGCGGGCACGGACGTCGCAGTCGAAGCGGGCGACGTCGTATTGGTGCGTAACGACCCGCGCGACGTGCCGCGCATCGTGCGCTTGAGCCGGGCGACGTACCGCAAGATGCTGCAGAATCTGTGGTGGGCAGCCGGTTACAACGTGGTAGCGATCCCACTCGCCGCCGGCGTCGCGCAGCCGTGGGGAATCGTGCTCGCGCCGGCGGTCGGGGCAATACTCATGTCCGCGAGCACCGTCATCGTTGCCATCAACGCGCAGTTGCTGAGGCGCAGTGCGATCTAGTAAGCTGTATCGTTCACCTGTCGCGCGGGAGCCGAGTCGTGTCGAAACCGTTGACCTTTACGCTGCTGGTGGCGATCGCCGCGCTGGCCGCCATTGCGGCGCGCGGCTACGACGCCGGTACGACAGCACCGCGCGCGGTGGTAATCGACACCCTGCCGAGCCCGGCCGCGCCCGGCAGCGCGGAGCCCAATCTCACCGTCGGCGCGGGTGGCCGCGTTTACATGAGCTGGCTCGAGCCCGCCGACTCGGGCCACGCGCTCAAGTTCGCGATCTGGCAGGCGAATCGCTGGTCGCCACCGCGAACCATCCGTAGCGGCCGCGATTTCTTTGCGAACTGGGCGGACTTTCCTTCCATCATCGTACTGGGTGATGGCCATCTTGCCGCGCACTGGCTGCAGCGCACGGGTGGCGCGACCTACGCGTACGGCGTGCGCATCGCGCAATCGCACGATGACGGGCGGACCTGGTCGGCACCGGTGACGCCGCACCGCGACAGCTCGCCGACGGAGCATGGCTTTGTCGCACTTTGGCGGGAGAACGGCCGGCTGGGCGCAGCCTGGCTGGACGGTCGCAAGTTCGCTGCGGTAGGACACGACGCTTCGAACGAGATGATGCTGCTGTCGACCATTGTGGCGCCGAACGGCACGCTCGGCGCGGAGATCCGGCTGGACGAGCGCACGTGCGACTGCTGCCAGAATTCCGCGGCGCTGACCTCGAACGGACCGATCGTAGCGTACCGCAACCGCTCGCACGACGAGATTCGCGACATTTATGTGACGCGCCGTGTCGGCGGACGCTGGCTGCCCGGTGCGGCCGTGCACGACGACAACTGGAAAATCGCGGCGTGCCCGGTGAACGGGCCGGCCATTGCCGCATCGGGAAGGCGGGTCGCGGTCGCGTGGTTTACGGCGGCCGACGACGACGCGCGCGTCAAAGTCGCGTTCTCGCGCGATGCCGGCGCGACCTTCGCTGCGCCGATTCGCGTGGACGGTGGTAACCCGGCCGGCCGTGTCGACGTGGCGCTGCTCCAGAACGGCGATGCGCTGGTGACGTGGATCGAGCGGACCGGCGGCGAGAATGCGACGGTGCGCGCGCGCCGCGTGCGCGCGCACGGCAGGCTGGGCGATCCGGTCTCCAT
>JBQTJO010000060.1:0-11293 GCA_052387015.1 Gemmatimonadota bacterium | reverse complement strand
GCCGCCCGACGTGCAGCCCGCGCATGACGGCCTGGTCGTGGAGGTCTTACATGAATGACCGATTGCTGCTCGACTACGGCAACATGATGACACCGAACCTCAACGGCCGCGGCATCGATCCCGCCATTTTCGATGAAAACGAATTCGCGCGCGTGCACGCGGAGGTCGAACGCGCGCGCACGGCCGGCGAGATCGGCTTCTATAAACTGCCGCACGAGCGCGCGCTGCTGGACGAGATCCTGCCGTTCGCGGAGCGCATCGGACAGGCCTTCGACACGGTCGTCGTGCTGGGCATCGGCGGCTCGGCGCTCGGCACGCTCGCATTGCAGCAGGCGCTGGCCAAGCCGCACTGGAACGAGCTGAGCGACGACGGCCGCGACTACTTTCCACGGCTCTACGTGCTCGACAACGTCGACCCCACTACGATCGGACCGCTGCTCGAGCGCCTCGACCTGCGTCGCACGCTCGTCAACGTGGTCAGCAAGTCGGGCGCGACCGCCGAGACCATGGCCCAGTTCCTCATCGTTCGCGCCAAGCTGCAGGCTGTTCTCGAGGACGACGCCTATCGCGGGCACCTCATATTCACGACCGATCCGAAGCAGGGCGTGCTGCGCGAGATCGCAGACAGCGAACACATTCCGGTCCTGCCGGTGCCGCCCGATGTCGGCGGGCGATTCAGCGTTTTGTCCGCGGTCGGACTGCTGCCCGCCGCACTCATCGGTATTGATGTCGTCGCGCTGCTGGACGGCGCGGCCGCCATGGAGGAGCGCGGCCGCGCCGCTGTCTTGAAAGACAATCCGGCCGCGCTATTCGCGTTTCTCCAGCATGCGGCGCACATGCGCCATGGCGCGCCGATTCACGTCATGATGGCGTATACGGATCGGCTTTACCTGGTGGCGGACTGGTTTCGGCAGCTGTGGGCGGAGAGCCTCGGCAAGCGGCACGCGCGCGACCAGCGCGAGGTCTTCCGCGGGCCCACGCCGGTGAAGGCATTGGGCGCAACCGACCAGCACTCGCAGGTGCAGCTCTATATGGAAGGGCCCTTCGACAAGACGATCACCTTCCTCGCCGCGCGCGAGCTGGGCGCCGATGTGGTCGTGCCGCACCTTTACACGGACAACGAAGCGCTGGCCTGTCTCGGTGGCCGCACGCTGGGCCAGCTGCTCGATGCGGAGCGGGTCGCCACGCGCCAGGCGCTCGCCAGCAACGGTCGCATGAACATGACCATCGAGCTGCCGGCGATCACCGCTCACGCGCTGGGGCAGCTGCTGATGATGTTGCAGATCGCGACCGTGTATGCCGGCGCACTGTACGACGTCGATCCGTTCGATCAGCCCGGTGTCGAGCTGGGCAAACAATTGACCTACGGTCTGATGGGACGGGCAGGTTACACCGCGCCCGATCTGGCCAGCCCGGATGCGCGTTTCCTGGTCACATGATCGTGTATCTGAATGGCGCGTGGCTCGAGGCAAAGACGGCCGGCCTTCCGATCGATGACCGCGGATTCCTGCTCGCCGATGGCGTCTTCGAGACGGCCAGGCTGGTCGACGGCCGATATTTCAGGTTGAACCAGCATCTCGATCGTCTGGCCGATAGCGCGTTCGCACTCCGGCTCACCACGCCGGACCACGAGGAGCTGAGCGCGATCGCCCTCGAGCTCGCCGCGCGCAACCGGCTCACCGAGGGCTCGCTCCGCATCACCATCACACGCGGCCGCGGCGGCCGCGGTCTGGATACGCGCGGTGCCGGGCCGCAGACGCTGCTGGTTACGCTCGCGCCGATCGCTCAGGACTGGCGCGCGCGGGCCGCGCGCGGCTGGCACCTCATCATTTCGACGACGCGCCGGCCCTCACCCGTTTCCGTGCCGAGTCACATCAAGGCGCTCGGCCGCGTCTACGCGCTGCTCGCGCATCTCGAGGCGGAAGCGGCCGGCGTCGACGATGCCCTGCTGCTCAGCGCCGATGGCGATATTGCCGAAGGCCCGACCTGGAACTTCTTCTGGCGCAAGGCCGATGTGATCCGCACCGCCTCGCTCGACGCCGGCGTTCTGGAAGGCGTGACTCGGGGTATCATCCTTCAGCTTGCACGCGAGGCGGGGTACCGGACCGAAGAAGGCTTCTGGACCGCCGCCGATCTGGTCGACGCCGACGAGGGCTTCGCGTCGCTGACCTCGGTCGGCGTGGTGCCGATCCGTTCGATCGACGGCCGCGCCCTGCCGACCGACGATGGCGCGGCGCTGCTTCAGCGGAAATACTGGGAACACGTCGGTCTGGAGCGATGAAAACGGACCAGTTCCTCCCGGCCCGGGTCCGGCTGGTCCCCTTTAGCACGGAACGTGCAGCAAAAGCCGCTGATGGCAAGTAACACCGACGATACGGGCGCCGACGTGCGCGCGAACCGCTACGACGTCCTGAGCCGGTTGGCCGACGACCTCGCGCACGAGATCAAGAATCCGCTGAACGCGATCGTCGTCAATCTGGAGGTTTTGAAACGCAGGGTGGCAGCCGGATCTGCCGACGCGGCGCTCGAGCGCGCGGCGGTCATCGAGCACGAGATCCGGCGGGTGCACGGGTTGATCGACCAGGTGCTCCAGCTGTTGCGGCCCTCGAAGCCGGAGCCGGCGCAGGAGGCCGTGGACGGCATCATCGACTCACTTGCGAGCGCGCTGCTGATCCAGGCCAAGGCGGCGCATGTCGCGCTGCAGATCGAGACCGAAGGCTCGCTGTACGCGCAGCTGAGGCCCGATTCGTTCAAGTTTGCGCTGCTCAATCTGGTCTCGCGCGCGATCGACGCGGAGGCGAAGGCGGGTGGTGACGTCACGATCGAGGCGAAGCGCGCCGGGCAGCAGATTACCGTCATCGTATCCTGCTCGAGGGCGACACTCGGCAGAGAAGATCAGCACATTCGCTTGTGCGGGGCGCTGATGGCCAGCGCAGGCGGAGCGCTCGAAGGACTGGAACCGCACCACGATGCGGCAGGTAGCAGGGCTATACTGGTGATGCCGCCGGCCCGTTTTGCATGACATCAGACCATGGGACGTGACGTTGAATAGACCGCGACGCCGGACGACCACACCGGATAAACCCGCAGCGAAGCCGAAGACGACCTTTCCGAAGCTGTTGATCGCAGACGACGAGCGGCACATAGCCGAAGGCTTGCAGATGCTGCTCGAAGAAGAAGGCTACCAGGCGGAGACCGCCACCGACGGCAACCAAGCCTGGGCAAAACTCAGTAGCGGCGAATTCGGGCTCGTGCTCGCCGACCTCAAAATGCCGGGCATGGACGGCCTGGAGCTGTTCGCGCGCATGCGCGAGCAGAATGTGGACAGCGAAATCATCATCATCACGGGCAAGGGCACCGTCACGTCGGCTGTGGAAGCGATGCGCAACGGCGCCTACGACTATCTCACCAAGCCACTCGATCTCGAGCGCTTGAAGGCGTTGATTCCGCGGGCGCTCGAGAAGTACCAGGTCAAGACGGCCAACCGCATGCTGCAACAGCAGCTGGAGAGTCTCACCCGGTTCGGCGAAATGCTCGGTCAGTCGGACGAGATGCGGCACATCTACAATATCATCGATGCGGTTGCGCCCTCGAACGCGAGCGTGCTGATCGTGGGCGAGAGCGGCACCGGCAAGGAGCTGGTCGCGCGCGCCCTCCATCAGAAGTCGGCGCGGCGGAAAGGTCCGTTCGTCGCGCTCAACTGCGGCGCGTTCCCGCGTGAGATTCTGGAGAACGAGCTGTTCGGCCACGAAAAAGGCGCGTTCACCGGCGCCATCCACGAGAAGGCCGGCATGTTCGAGCTGGCCGACGGCGGCACGCTGTTCCTGGATGAAGTCGCCGAGATGGAGCCGGACATTCAGGTCAAGTTTCTGCGCGCGCTCGAGGGGCGGGCGTTTCGCCGCCTGGGCGGCAAGAAGGAGATCGACGTCGACATCCGGGTCGTGGCCGCGACCAACAAGGAGATCAACGACGCCTTGCGCGAGGGCAAGCTGCGCGAGGACCTTTACCACCGGCTGGCGGTCATCCCGCTGCATCTGCCACCGTTGCGCGACCGGGGCGGCGACATTCGGCTGCTGGCAGAAGAGTTCCTGCGGCGCTTTTCGAAGGAGCAGGGCAAGAACATCACATCCTTCAGCGAGGGTGCGAACGCCTATATCGAGACCTACCGCTGGCCGGGTAACGTGCGCGAGCTGAAGAACGCGATCGAGCGCGCCGTGATCCTGGCGCGGGCGGATCAGATCGAGGTGTCCGACCTGCAGCCCAGGCATCTGGCGATGTCGGAGCAGGAAGTGCACATTCAGATCGGTACGTCTGTGGAAGAGGCCGAGCGCCAGCTCATGCTGAAGACGTTCGCCTTCACGTCCGGAGACCACGCCAAGGCGGCGCAGATCCTGGGCATGAAGGAAAAGGACCTCAAGCAGAAGCTGTTGGAGTACCTCAAGGAGCCGGTGGCTGCGACCTCGTGAGGGTTGCGGCCCCGTGCCGCAACTCTCTCGAGGTTAGGAGCAACCGCATGGCTCGTCGAAATCGCGACGACGAACTCCCCTACATCATAGTCGAGCGCAGCGACAGTGGCGGCGGCGTGCTGCCGTTTCTGTGGGGCGCGCTCATCGGCGCCGGGGTAGCGCTGCTCTTTGCGCCGCGCTCGGGGCGCGAAACGCGCGCCGAGATCAGCGGTGGTGTGCGGCGTCTCAAAGAGCAGGCCGAGGACACGATGCGCGGCGTGCAGGAAAGCGTCGTTGAGGCCGTGGACGGTGTGCGCGAGCAGGTTACGGGTCGGGTCAACGTCGCGCGCAAGGCATTCGATGCCGGCACGACGGCGGCCCGTGAGAGCCGCTCCGATATGGAACGCCGCATTCGTGAGGCGCGCGCCAGTTTCGAGGCCGGCCAGCGCGCCGCGCGCCGCGGCGAGGAGTATTCGGAAGTCGATCTCGAAGAGGAAGAACTCTAGCCGCCGCGGCCGGTGAGAGAGCGTCGTCGCTACGCCCCACAGATGCCTCGCCGCGAAGAGACGTTCCGGGGCGCGACCAAGGACTATCTGCGCCGCGTCTATGTCAAGGCGGATCAGGACGGCATCTTCTTCATGGCCGGCGCGATCGCGTTCAACCTGATCGTCGCCATCGTGCCGCTCGCCCTCGCGATGCTCGGCATCGCAGGGCTCGTTCTCCGCAGGCAGGTCGCCGACCCGGCGAAAACGCTGTTCGATTTCATCTTCCGCTCATTGCCGCCGGTGGGCGGCGAATTCGAATCCTACCTGCGCCACGAAGTCTTCGATCCGCTGCTCAGCGGCAGCGGCGGGTTCATTGGCTTCGGCACGCTGATCCTGATCTGGGTCTCGACGCGCCTGGTCGGCACGCTGCGTTTCGCGCTGCGCGAGGTCTACGATGTCGGCGAGGACCGCAACATTCTGCGCGGCAAATGGTTCGACATTCAGATGGTGATCGCCGCCAGTCTGCTGTTCGCGATCAACGTCATGGGCACCGTCATCCTCGCGGTGGTGACCGAGACCGGCAGTGAATTCCTGGGCGTGCACCCGACCGACTTCGCGCGCCAGCTGCTCGTGTCGATCACGGCGTTCATCTCGCTCTGGATCATGTTCCTGCTCATCTACCGCTATCTACCCTATCGCCGCGTGCAGTGGCGCACGGCCATGGTGTCAGCGACGTTCACCACGATCGTCTTCGAGCTGCTGCGCCGCGCATTCGCGTGGTATGTTCTGAACATCGCGGCATTCCGCGGCACCTACGAGAATTTCATCAGCCTGGTCATTCTCGTATTCTGGATGTACTGGATCGCTATCGTCTTCATCCTGGGTGGCGAGGTCGGGCAGGTGTACGCGATGCGGCGGATTCGGCGCCAGCAGAAGGAACGTCTGGTTTGAGCAAGGATTCGGACTCGAAGCAGGTCGTCGCCCGGAACAAAAAGGCGCGCCACGACTACCACATCGTCGAGACGCTGGAAGCCGGCATCGTGCTGAGCGGGCCGGAGGTCAAATCCATCCGGGCCGGCAAGGCCAGTCTCGCCGAATCCTTCGCACGCGTGGAAGGCGGCGAAGTCTGGCTGCACGACATGCACGTGAGCCCCTACGATCCGGCCAGCCGCTGGAACCCGGATCCGGTTCGTCCACGCAAGCTGCTTCTGCGCGCCCGTGAGATTCGCAGACTGATCGGCGCGTCCAGGGAAAAGGGCCTCACCCTGGTGCCGCTGGATCTTTACCTTTCACGGGGGTACGTGAAGGTGACGCTGGCGCTCGCGCGCGGCAAGAAACTCTTCGACAAGCGCGCAACGCTCAAGCGCAAAGTCGCGGAACGCGAAATCGAGAAAGCCGTCAAGAACCGCTGATGCTCGTTGCTCTGATTCTGATCGCGCTGCTGCTGCAGCCGACCGCGCTGGCGGCCCAGACCGCGCTCGCGATCGATGCCGGTTCCGGCACCAGCATGGTGACAGTAGAACGGGGCCGCGCCAACGCGGTCTTTTCTTTGTCGGCCCTGGGTCTGCTCGGCGCGCGCATCGCTGCGGACGCGCAATCCGCCCGCCTCACGATCTTCGCTGAGACCATCAGCTTCGATTTCGGCTCGCCCTTCTTCCGCGCCGGTAATGACGTGTTTCAGCTGGTTGCACCCGCGGAAAAAGCAGGAAGACAGGTCATGGTCTCGACCCAATTCCTGACCGAATGGCTGCCCCGGCGCTTTCCCGAACAGCTGGAATTTCGCACCGGAGTACTCCGCCTCACGAACCGCATCGCCGCGACCCGCAACCCGCAACCCGCGACCCGCGCCCGCCATGCACCCGCGCCCACGCCCGCGCCTGCGCCCGCGCCCGCGGAACGCGTCGTCATCGTCGATGCCGGTCATGGCGGCCGCGACCCCGGCAAGATCGGCCCCAATGGTCTGGCCGAAAAAACCGTTGCGCTGAGCGTGGCAACCAAACTCTCCTCGCTGCTGCGCGAGCGCGGCTTCGAAGTGCACATGACCCGCGCGATCGACACGCTCGTCGCGCTGGCCGATCGACCCCGGCTCGCGAATCAATGGAAAGACCATCGTCCGGCCGTGCTGTTCGTGTCGATTCACGCGAACGCCGGTGCCGCGTCCGCGCAGGGATTCGAGACCTACTTCCTGAGCGAGGCGCGCACCGATGACGAGCGGCGCGTGGCCGAGATGGAAAACGCGGCGGTCGCGTACGAGGATGCGCCGGCTGCGAAGGGCCCGGCGCTCGACCTGTTGTTGAACGGCCTGCGCAACGACTATTACCAGCGCGCATCCAACGATTTCGCCGAAGTCATCCAGAGGGAGCTGGGCGCGTTTCATCCGGGGCGGAATCGGGGCGTGAAGCAGGCCGGCTTCCGGGTGCTGGTCGGCGCGCTCATGCCCGCGGTGCTGGTCGAGATCGCGTTCATTTCGAATCCAGGCGAGGCGAGACTGCTGGGCACGTCCGCCTTTCAGGAGAAGATCGCCTATAGTCTCGCGCGCTCGATCGCCAATTTCTTCGCGACGCACGAGCATCTCTTCGTAGCGACGGAAGCAGGCAGATGAGGATCAGGAATCTCGCGCTCACGTGCGCTTTCGCTCTCGCGCTCGGCGCATGTGGCTACTTCAACAGCCTGTACAACGCACGGCGCCAATTCTCCGAGGCCGAGCGCCAGCGTCAGCGCGGTCAGGAGGTCGGGGCGCGGCAGGCCTACAGCGGCAGCATCGAGAAAGCAGCGAAAAGCTATCGCAAGTACCCGGATGGTCGTTGGGCTGACGACGCGCTGTACCTGATCGGCCGCGCCCGCTTCCGGCTCGGCGAGTACCCGGCCGCGCGCGCCGCCTTTGCCGAGCTGCTCGCAAAGCGCATCGAAGCTGATACGCGCGCGGGCGCGCACGCGTACGCGGGCGCGGCGGCCGTAGCGCTGGCCGCACCCGCGGCCGCGCTCGTGCACCTGGACTCGGCGCTGGCGCGCCTCGGCAATGATGCGCAGCTCAGCGGCTTGGCCCACCTCTGGCGCGCGCGCTCCCGCGCCGCCGCCGGCGACGTGCCTGGCGCGTGGGCCGATCTCGAAGCGGTTACCAGCCCGAATGACGCCGAGTACAGCGCGGTGCAGCTCGAAAGGGTCACGCTCGCCATCGCTTCGCGCGACAGCGCACGCACTGAAGCCGCCTTCCGGCTTCTGCTCACGGGCCGCGACCTACGGCGCCAGCTCGACACCCTCAACAGCCTCGCGACGCGCGCGACTGCGGTCTTCGGCGCCGCAGTGGTGCGCGCCATGCTCGCGCACTCGGCGAGCCACTGGGCGGATCCGCCGCGCGACAGTCTCGCCCTGATTCGCGCCCGCCTCGCGGCCGCCGCCGGCGACACGAGCGACGGCTATCGCGAGCTGCTCCAGGTCGCGCAGCGCGCGACCGGACCGACCGCCGCGGCCGCCCGCGTCTCCCTCGTACGCTCGCGCCTGCTCACTGTCGATCAGCTCGATCAGCTCGCCGCCGCGCGCGCGCTCCTGCTGCCGGCTATTGCGCACGGCGAGGCGCAGGTCCTGATCCGCACGATCAGAATGGTCGACGTGCTGGTGCAGCACAGTGCCACGGTCGGTCAGCCGCTGGCGCTGTTCACGGCCGCGGAAATCGCGCGTGACGAGCTGGGCGCGCCGCGTCTCGCGCGCCGGCTGTTCATAGCCTACGTCGATATTGCGCCGCAGTCGCCGTGGGCGGGAAAAGCCCTGCTTGCCGCCATCGCGATCGCGCCGGACGCTGCCGGGGCCGCCGCCTTGCGCACGCGACTGGCCGCCTTGCCGGCCAACCCGTATACGCGCGCCACCCGCGGTGAGAACGCGCTAGAGGCGTACGAAACCGCGGAAGAGCGACTCGCACGTTCGATGATCGCGCTGCACGCTGAAGCCGTGCAGCGCGCCGCGCAGCAGGAAGGCGCCGTCACACGCGCCATTGCCGTGCTCGACTCCATCACCGCGGCCGCGCGCACCGACACGTTGCGCATCACCTGCGGCATGATGCTCGACACGCTGTCGCTGAAGGGCGTGCGTGCCGACAGCGTGCGCACCGCGTGCCTGCGCCGTGACACCATGAACGTCGCGCTCTACCTGAAGCTCGACACGGCACAATGGCTGCCCGGATTCGCTGCCGATTCCGTACGCAAACCGCTGCGCGGCCGGCGCACCAACACGAACCGGCTGCCAACCGACTCCATTCGATAGCGTGCAGCTCGACAACCAGGTCTTCGGCGCCACCTTTCAGAATCCGGTCCTGCTGGCCAGCGGCACGTGCGGTTACGGCCAGGAGCTGCAGGACTATCTCGACCTCGATGCGCTGGGCGGTTTCGTCATCAAGGCGGTGACGGTCGAAGAGCGCGCCGGCAATCCCGCGCCGCGCGTCGCCGAGTACGATGCCGGGATGCTGAACTCGGTCGGTCTCGCGAACGTCGGCCTGGCCGCGCTGCAGCGGGAGAAGCTGCCGTGGCTCGCGCGGCACATTCGGCGCGCCCGCGTATTCGTGAACGTCGCGGGCAAGACCGTCGAGGAGTTCGCCGGCATCATTCGCGCGCTCGACGCGGCCGCCGGCTTTTTTGCTTACGAGCTGAACGTCTCGTGCCCCAACGTGAAGGAAGGCGGCATCTTCTTTTCCAGCCGTGCCGACCTGCTGAGCGAGGTGGTGCGCGCCGCCCGCACCGCGACGGCCAGACCTCTGATCGTGAAGCTGGCGCCCAACGTGCCGGACATCGGCGCCATGGCGTCGGCTGCCGCGGCTGCCGGCGCCGATGGTCTGACCCTGATCAACACGGTTCCTGGGCTCCTGTTCGACGTCGCGCGGCGAGTTCCCGTGCTCGGCGCGGGCACCGGCGGCGTCAGTGGCCCGGGTATTCTGCCGATCGGGGTACACGCCGTTTTCCAGGCGCGCCGGCGCGTCTCGATCCCGATCATCGGCGCCGGCGGCGTGCGCAGCGCCGAAGACGCCGCCCAATACCTGTTGGCCGGTGCCTCGCTCGTCCAGATCGGAACCGCTAATTTCGCGGACCCCCGCGCCGCGAGCCGTGTACTGTCAGGAATGAAGCGGCTCGGGCGGCGGCTCGGCGTGACGCACGTGCGCGAGCTGATCGGCGCGGGTCACGGCCAGTAGGAGCCCAAAGTGGATCGCATCATTGTCGCGCTCGATGTGCCTGATGCAAAGACCGCGTTCCAGCTGGTCGACCGAATCGGTGATACGGCTTCCTTCTACAAGGTCGGGCCGCCGCTCTTCACGCGCGCCGGCAGCGACGTGATTCGCGAGTTGAAACGACGTGGCAAGCGTGTGTTTCTCGATTTGAAGTACCACGATATTCCGAACACGGTCGCGCGCTCAGTGGCGGCCGCGGCCGAGCTGAATGTCGATCTGCTGACCGTTCACGCGAGCGGTGGTGCGGCCATGGTGCGCGCCGCGCGCGCCGCGGCCGGCGAAGACGGCCCCAGGATTCTGGCCGTGACCATCCTGACGTCGTTCGGTGTCGACGATGCGGAGCAGGTCTGGGGCAAACAATTGAATTCACTGCGCGAGGAAGTCGCGCGGCTCGGCGTGCTGGCCGCCGAGGCCGGCGCCGATGGCGTGATCGCTTCACCGCTCGAGGCCGAAGCGCTGAAGCGCCGGCATGGCGCGAGCTTCCTGGTCGTCACGCCCGGCATTCGGCCGCCGGGCGGCGTGGCCGATGACCAGGTCCGCACCGCCACGGCGGGCGAGGCCGTTCGCGCCGGCGCGGATTACGTTGTGGCCGGACGGCCGGTCATCGAGGCCGAGGATCCCAGGGCGGTGGTCGCGCACATGCACGAAGACATTGCGGTTCAGGTTGTAACATTGTGAGACGCGTACCACAGATGGTTGCCGTATTGATCGCGCTCGCGCTGGTCAGGACAGCCGAGGCCGAGGCCCAGCGGCTCGACGACATCGTCGAGATCATCGCGTTTGCCTGGTCGCATGCCGATGCCAGAACCGTGGTCGCCATGGCCGCGCGCGAGGGCATTCAGATCGAAACCCGCGCTGGCCGTATGGGCCCGCTCGGCGCGCGCCAGGCGCATGCCGTGCTGCGCCGGCTCTTCGACGAGCGCGAGACCGTGTCGATTCGACCCGGCATGGTACAGATGGTCGGCGGAACGCCACGCCGTGCGTTCGGTGAGATCACCTGGCTCTCGCGTGCGCCCGACACGACCCAGCCCGAACGGCTCACGGTTTTCCTCGAGCTCGTCTACGAGGGTGACCGCTGGCGCATCACGCAGATCCGCATGCTGCCATGACCTCGCTGCTGCAAGAGAGCAAGGTCGTAACCGGCACCCTCG
>JBQTJO010000059.1:0-3877 GCA_052387015.1 Gemmatimonadota bacterium | reverse complement strand
ACCGTCCGCATGCACGCGCATATGCTCCGCGGCCGGCTTCTTCGGCAGCCCCGGCATGGTCATGATGTCGCCGGTGTGCACGACCACGAAGCCCGCGCCCGCCGCCGGCGTGACCTCGCGCACTTTGATGCGAAAGCCGGTCGGCCGGCCACGCTTGCCCGGATCGTCCGAGAACGAGTACTGCGTCTTGGCAATGCAGACCGGCACCTCCTTCAGTCCGATCGACTCCAGCTTCTGGATGTCCTTCTGCGCGCCCGGTGTGAAGTCGACGCCGTCCGCGCCGTAGATCTCGCGCGCGACCGTCTGCACTTTCTCCGCGAGTCCCAGCTCGAGCGGGTACAGCGGCTTGAACTTGGCCGCGCCGCGCTCGAGCGTGTCCATCAGAACGTCCGCCAGCTCGAGCGCGCCGTTGCCGCCCTTCGCATGCACGTCCGCAAGTGAAGCCTGCACGTCGAGGTCCTTGCATGCGCTCAGCAGCGCATCGATCTCGGCCTGCGTGTCCGACGCGAAGCGGTTCAGCGCAACGATCACCGGCACGCCGAACTGGCGCACGTTCTCGATGTGCTTCTCGAGATTCGTGAAACCCTTCTTCAGCGCGTCCACGTTCTCCTTGCCCACGTCCGCCAGCGGCACGCCGCCGTGCAGCTTGAGCGCGCGGATGGTCGCGACCACCACGGCCGCGCCCGGCTCCAGCCCCGCCGAGCGGCACTTGATGTCGAAGAACTTCTCCGCGCCGAGATCCGCGCCAAAGCCGGCTTCCGTGATGACGACGTCGCCAAAGCTGAGCCCCGCGCTGGTCGCAATCACCGAGTTGCAGCCGTGCGCGATGTTGCCGAACGGACCCGCGTGAATAAAGACGGGCGTGCCCTCGAGCGTCTGCACCAGGTTGGGCGCGAGCGCGTTCTTGAGGAGCAGCGTCATCGCGCCCTGCGCGTTGATGTCCGACGCGCGTACCGGCTTCTGGTTGCGCGAGTAGCCCAGTACCATGCGGCCGAGCCGCTGCTCGAGATCGCCCGGATCGGTGGCCAGCGCAAAGACCGCCATTACCTCCGAGGCGGCGGTGATCATGAACCCATCCTCGCGCGGGATGCCGTTGCCCGTGCCGCCCAGGCCGATCGTGATCTTGCGTAGCGCGCGGTCGTTCATGTCGAGGCAGCGCTTCCACGTGATGCGCCGCACGTCGATGTCGAGCGCGTTGCCCTGCTGCAGATGGTTGTCGAGCAGCGCCGAAAGCAGCGCGTGCGCCGTCGTGATCGCGTGGAAGTCGCCGGTGAAGTGCAGGTTGATGTCTTCCATCGGGATGACTTGCGCGTAGCCGCCGCCGGTCGCGCCGCCCTTCATGCCGAACACCGGGCCCAGGCTCGGCTCGCGCAAACAGAGTACGACTTTGTGCTTGCGCTTGCGCAGACCGTCGGCGAGGCCGACCGACAGCGTCGACTTGCCTTCGCCAGCGGGTGTCGGATTGATGCCCGTTACCAGGACCAGCCGCCCTTTTGCGCCGGGGCGGCTCGTGATCGCATCCAGCCGCACCTTGGCCTTGTAGCGGCCGTACAGCTCGAGATCGTCTTCCGTCAGATCCAGCTCGGCCGCTACGTCACGTATTGGCTTCGGCTTGGCGGCTTGTGCAATCGCAATGTCGCTCAGCATTCAGGCTCCTTTTGGGGCCGCTGATTATAGGTGGGGCGCCTGAAGAAACAACCTTTTGCAAGCAGCAAGTGTCGAATGCTTGCGAGGCCTTGAAACCCGCCGGCAAAACCGGCCGTAAGGACGCCAGCAGTACGAGAAACCCGAACCTTGGAGCTATAGAAATGTCACACGAAACCGTTGAAAATATCGCCGGCGCCCTGGCCGGTCTGGCAGCTTTGGCTTGTATGACTCTGCTGTTCGCCGCGCTGAGCGCACCGGTCGTCGAGACCGTGCAAAAGTTCCTGGCGGCCTGACGGCCCAAGTACGCGACGTGCGCGAAGTACGCGAAGTGGCGCCGTTCCGTAGCGCCGTTCCGTAGCGCGTTCCCGTAGCGCCGCCTGCGTGAGCAGCTCGCCCGGTTGAAGGAGGCAAGCGCAGAGCAGAGCTCCGGCGTCCCAATTGCGGTCTTGCAATAACTACGGGCAGCGCCGAACGAGCGTTGCGTCAGAAGCTGGTCGGTCAGTACGATTGATCACTGCATCAGTCGAAGCTTGGCTGCACACAATCCTGGGCAAACCAATCCATGGAGGAAGTCATGAGCACCTCAGCACCTGGAGCCGGTCGTGGCGTTCCCCCCTTTCAGCAGCCTGCTAGAACGCTCAGCGTTACCGTATGCGTGATGCTCATTTCGATCCTGGTCGGTGCGCATTCGCCAGCGGCCGGTGCCGCGGTTGAAAGAAGTGCCGCGGCTGAGGGCGCAGCGTTCGCGTGTACGGCCGCGTGCACGTCACCGTGCGGCTGTGAAGCTCAGCAGTACGCGACAAGCTGCAAGACGCCGGATCACGATTGCAAGTGCTACGCAGGGTAGCGACCCCGTAATGAGAGCGCTCAGACTGTGCATTTGCCTGACTCTCGCGGGCAGTTCGGCGACAGCACTGGCGCAACGGACCGCACCTTCAATCTCGATCGTCGACCACCCTCATGTGAGCATTGGGTCGCTAGACGGCCGACCAGAAACCCTGTTTGCCGGGATTGTAGGCGCCGTCGTTCTCCCGAGTGGCGAAATCGCAGTTGCTGACGGTGGCAATCAGGTGATTCGATTCTTCAGTGCTACCGGCGCGCACATTCGTAGCATCGGTCGAAAAGGCCGCGGACCGATGGAATTTCTGAATCTCTGGTGGCTAGGCGTGTGCCCGAATGGCGAGCTTTTGGCAGGCGACCCCAAGCTCGGCCGGGTGAAGGTGATCTCTCCCGTTGACGGCCGGCTACTCCGCACCGTCAGGCTGCCTGCGTGGGTGTTGTTCAATGAGTTTCTTTCGTGTGAGGAGAGCGAGCAACTCCTGGTGCTACTCGCGCGGCCCCGCGAGCTGGGCCAGGAAGGCCGAATCACGCGCTCCCCCGCCACGCTCGTCCGCTTCAGACTTGGCCAGGATTCTCCGGATAGTTTAATTCAGCTCGCAGGGACGGAATACTACTTTGCTGCTCACGTAGCAGGCTACAGCCCCGTGCCTTTGGGTGCCGCCGCACATGCTGCGTCGAACGGCGGCTACGTGTATGCGGCGCAGAATGACGAGAATCAGATACGCGTCCTCGATTCTAAAACCGGCCGGCGCTGGACTTTCGAGCACAATTTGCATCGCGCAAGAGTTGCCGGCGCGGCCTGGAGTGCCGCAAGGCGAGAACTGATCGACCAGCTTCCGCTGCCAGAAACCAGAAAGCTCGTTGCAAGGGTCCTTGCCGAGGCACCTGCTCCAGATCTGCAACCCGCGTTCGTCGACATGAAAGCTGACCGCGCCGGTCGGCTGTGGCTGCGGCTGCCATCATTGAGATCGGTAGCAACTTGGCGCGTCGTCAGTCCACAGGGCAAACACGTCGCGTCCGTCGCTCTACCCGCCACGGTCGAGCCGCTCGATATTGGCGATCGCTATCTTGTCGCTCTTGCGCGCGATGCGATGGGCGTGCAGTCCGTTGTTATCCACACGTTTCGGCAGCCGCTAATACCGCGCCGCGCTCAGTGACCAGGACTGCGCGATAGCGCACCGGTCGTGGAGACGGTCCGGAAATTCCTGGGGGCCTGACGGCCCAGGTACGCGAACTGCGCGAAGTACGCGAAGTGGCGCCGTCCCGTAGCGCCGTCCCGTAGCGCATTCCCGTAGCGCCGTCCCGTAGCGCCGTCCCGTAGCGCATTCCCGTAGCGCCGTCCCGTAGCGCCGTCCCGTAGCGCATTCCCGTAGCGCCGTCCCGTAGCGCC
>JBQTJO010000058.1:0-2987 GCA_052387015.1 Gemmatimonadota bacterium | reverse complement strand
AGAACGCGAACGAAGAAGCCGACATTGCCGAAGAGGATGCCGGCACATTTCTGGAGTGGCATCCGGTGCTGCAGATCGGGCTGAAGCTCGGGTTCGGCGGGCGCTGAAGGCGGTGCGTGGTTTCATTGTTCAGTGGAGGCCGGATCTGCCATGAACTGGCCCCGGCGCTCCGGACATCGCATCGAGCTAAGTCCGTATCAAGTCAGCGGCGATCTGGACAGCCGTCCATGTCGGGAACGGCCGCCACTGAACAATGAACCCTGCCCCCCGGGAAAAATTGCGACGGGCGGGAAAAAAGTTGTGAGGCGGACTACCTGCACAACCGCCACGTCGCGGTTCTGGCGCGCGCCAAAATATTACGTGGCAGCGCGTTGCACAAACGTTTCGTGCGCGGGCCGGCAAGGCGTCTTTCCTGCAGGTATGCACGGGCGGAGTCTCGCCAACGGAGCGGCCCATATGAGCACCGATTCGATTTCAACCGACACCGAAACAGGCAAGTCCTCGATCTCGCAGGCCTCGCTCAGCGCGATGCTGCGCGGCATGGAGGCGCGCGCGAAGCAGGCGGAGTATCCCGACCAGCGCGCCCGCATTCTGAATCTGGCCGGCGACCTATGCTTCGATGCGGGCGTGCGCGAGCGCGCGCTCGGCTACTACGGCCGTGCCATCGACATTCAGATCACGCATCACGACTACACGGCCGCGGTCGCCATCTGTCAGAAGATCATGCGACTGACGCCCGAGGTGGTGCGCGCCCGCTGCACGCTCGCCTGGATGGCGATCGCGCGCGGGCTGATCCAGGAAGCGCAGAGCCGGATCTCGGATTACAAGCTCGCGGCCGAGACCGCCGGGCAGGCGCGCCTCGCGCGCGCGCACCTGCTGATGATGGCGGAGGTCAGCGACGACCGCGATCTGCTGCTCACGATTGCCGAATGCCTGATCGAGCTCGGCGATGCCGAAAACGCGGACCGCGTCTACGGCGCCGCGTTCGGCTGCGCCTACCAGCACCGTATGTCGGGCGACAGCGACGAACGCTGGAGGACGGTTTTACGACGCATAACTTCCGAGCGCGCGAATTAGCGATGAGAGAGATAAGAGCGATGTGAGCGATAAGAGTGAGGCGTCGCTCTCATCGCTCTCATCGCTCTCATCGCTCCAATCGCTCTCATCGCATTATCAGCTTCCCCAGCCTGCCCGCCGGTCCAACCACGAACCCTGTGCCGTCCGGCGCGAACTCGACCGCATGGTATTCCTGTGTGTCGAGCGTCTGCCAGGTCACACCGCGGTCGCGCGAGATGCGCGTGCCCTGCGTGCCGGCCGCGACTACCGTGTCACTCCCGTTCACGAACGCCGCTCCCGACACGTACGTCGTCTTGCCCGCTGCCCTCCAGCTCTGCCCGCCATCTTCCGTGTATGCGACGACGCTCGCCACCTCCGGCTTCTGATAATCACCACCCAGTGCAAGACCGGTGTTCGCTGCGGTGAACGCAAGCGAGAAGATGCCGGCCGAAGGCGCGCCGGCCGGCACGGGCACCACCTGCGCTCGCCAGCTGCGGCCACGATCATCCGACACAAGCACACGCGCCTGCGCGCCGCCGCCGGTCGCGACGTAGGCGCGCTGCGTGCCCGCCGCAATGACACACGTGCCGCTCGCGGCGAAGGCGGCTTCGCCCGCGCCCGCGACCGGCGAATTCTCGCTTGCGATCGGCTTCCAGGTCGCGCCATCATCGGTGCGCACGAGCAGGTAGCGACCGGCCACCGGATCGCTCATCGCAATGCCGTGGCGCGCATCCCAGAAATCGAAGCAGTCGAAGAATGCGCCACTGGTCGTATTCCTGAACTGCAGCATCCAGCTGCGGCCGCCATCCGTCGTCTTGTAGATGCGGCCGTCTTCGCCCGCGCTCAGCACGTATGCGGTGAGCGAGTCGAAGGCTTCGACGTCGCGGAAATCGAGCGAATCGGCTGCCGGAACCGCAACCACCTGCCAGCGCTCGCCGCCGTTCGTGCTGCGCAGCACCGTGCCGCGTGCGCCGCTCGCCCACACGACCCGCGCATCGACCACACTCAGGCCGCGCAGCTCCGCCGTGGTCGGACTGCGCAACGTGCGCAGCTCATACGCAGCGTCGCGGCGCGCGTCATAGACGATCCGGCCGCCGAGGATGGTCAGCTCGACACTCGTCGAAAGAATTTCCTCCGGCGGAATCGTCATGATGTCTTTGGACAGGACGACGAGGTCCGCGAGCTTGCCCGGTGTAATCGAGCCGGCGCGGTCCTCCTGGAACGACGCGTAGGCGGGCCAGATCGTCAGGTGGCGCAGCGCTTCTGCGCGCGTCATGCGCTCCTGCGGCTGCCAGCCACCGGGCGGCCAGTTCTTCTCATCCTGGCGGGTTACGGCTGCGTGAAACGAGTACAGCGGGTTGGCCGACTCGACCGGAAAGTCGGAGCCGCCCGCAATCACGACGCCGGTATTCAGCAGCGAGCGCCACGCATACGCGCCGCGCGCACGTTCGGACCCAAGGCGATCTTCCGCCCAGTACATGTCCGACGTCTGATGCACGGCCTGCATCGATGGGATGACGCCGAGCTGCGCGAAGCGCGGCATGTCGGGCGGGCTGATCACCTGCGCGTGCTCGATGCGGAACCGGTGATCCGCGACCGGCACCTGCTCGAAGGCGCGCTCGAGGACATCGAGAACCGTGCGATTCGCGCGGTCGCCGATCGCGTGCACGTTCAGCTGCAGGCCCGTCTCGAGCGCGGCGACCGCCAGTTTCTCGAGCTGCTCCGGCGGCGTGACCATGAAGCCGGTGTGGCCCGGCTCGTCCGCGTACGGCTCGAGCAGCTTCGCGCCGCGCGAGCCGAGCGCGCCGTCCGCGTAGGCCTTGATCGCGCGCACCGACAGCATGTGTTTGCCATCCAGGTTCTCGCGCGGGCCGAGCCTCATGAGCGAATCGAGGCCGGCGCCGCCTGCGCTCAGCATCACGTAATTGCGC
>JBQTJO010000057.1:0-13419 GCA_052387015.1 Gemmatimonadota bacterium | reverse complement strand
CCGTCTGGTCGCCGACCTGCTCGATCTCTCGAGGCTGCGCGCGGGCGGGCTCGATCTGAAGCCCGAGCTCAACGCGGCCGATGACCTGGCCGGCGCCGCGCTGGACCAGATCGGCGGCTTGCCCGGCGCAGCCGACGTCCGAGTAGTGATGCCCGGCAACGTCGTCGTCGGACGTTTCGATTTCGTGCACTCGCTGCGCGCGCTCGTCAATCTGCTCGAGAACGCGCTGAAGTACTCGCCGTCGGGCGCGCCCGTGGAGCTGCTGATCGAGCGCGACGACGATCACGTCAACTTCTCCGTGCTCGACCGCGGGCCGGGCATTCCGCCTGACGAAGCCGAGCACGTGTTCGAGCCGTTCGTGCGCGCGCGCAACATCAAAAGCACCGCGACCGGGGCCGGGCTCGGCCTCTCCATTGCGCGAGGCCTCGCGGCCGCGCAGGGCGGCAGCATTCGCCACCAGCCGCGCGCCGGCGGCGGCTCGCGTTTCACTCTGTCCCTGCCCGCCGCTGACGCGCCGGTCGCCGCGTCTTAATACCTTCTTAACGGCCGGTGCCGCCGCCTTTGTGCCTTCTTAAGGTCTGCGGCGGCAGTTTCCAGGCATGAACACAGAATCGGAACGCACGGGCAGAGAAGCCGCGGATCACCCGGTGCCGGTCTCCAACGCGCGCTACACCGCCGCGCTCTCGCTGGCGGCGCTCGGCATCGTGTATGGCGACATCGGCACCAGCCCGATCTACGCGCTGCGCGAATCGTTCCTCGAGGAGCACGGTGTCCGGGCGATCGTGCCGAACGTCATGGGCGTGCTCTCTCTGATCTTCTGGTCGCTCGTGATCGTCATCTCGATCAAGTATCTCGTCTTCATCATGCGCGCCGACAATCGCGGCGAGGGTGGCATCCTTGCGCTGACCTCGCTGGCCACGCCGGTGGGCGCACTGCGGGGCGGCCGCCGCATCCTCATCGTGCTTGGGCTGTTCGCCACCGCCCTGCTCTACGGCGACGGCATGATCACGCCCGCGATCTCGGTGCTCTCGGCGGTCGAGGGTCTCGCGGTCGCCACCGATTTCTTCGAGCCGTACGTGGTGCCGATCACGATCGCGATCCTGGTCGGGCTATTCCTCTTCCAGAAGCAGGGTACCGCGGGCGTCGGCAAGATCTTCGGACCGCTCACGCTGCTCTGGTTTTTCACGCTCGGAACGCTGGGCGTCTGGCACATCCTGCGCGAACCGGGCGTGCTGGCGGCGGTGAGTCCACATCACGCAGTCGGCTTTTTCCTGGAAAACCGCTTCAACGCGTTTCTGGTGCTCGGCTCGGTTTTCCTGGTGGTGACCGGTGGCGAGGCGCTCTATGCCGACATGGGCCATTTCGGCAGGCAGCCGATCCGGCTGGCATGGTTCATTGTCGTGCTGCCCGCGCTGCTGCTGAACTATTTCGGGCAGGGCGCGCTGCTCATCCGCAATCCGGCAGCGGTGGAGAATCCGTTTTTCCTGATGGCGCCGGGCTGGGCGCTGTACCCGGTCGTCTTCATCGCGACGGCGGCGACCGTGATCGCGTCGCAGGCGCTGATTTCCGGATCGTACTCGCTGACCATGCAGGCGGTACAGCTAGGCTACAGCCCGCGCGTGGCAATCGAACACACGTCGGCGGAGGAGAGGGGTCAGATCTACATTCCGGGCATCAACTGGGCGCTCATGATCGCGTGCATCGGCCTCGTGCTCGGGTTCCAGACGTCGAGCCGGCTGGCGGCCGCGTACGGCGTCGCGGTCACGACCACCATGGTCGTCACATCGATTCTGTTCTTCGTGGTGGTGCGCGAGCGCTGGAAGTGGAGCCTGCCGGTTGCGATTCTGCTGGGCGGCCTGTTCCTGGTCATCGATCTCGCGTTCTGGGGCGCCAACCTGCTGAAGATTCCGCACGGCGGCTGGTTCCCGCTGGTCGTCGGTGCCTTCGTGTTCACGCTGCTCACGACCTGGAAGACCGGCCGCCAGATCCTCGCGCGCCGCATGCAGGAGCGCACGCTGCCGCTCGATCTGTTCGTGCGCGACATCCTGGCGCGCCCGCCGCTGCGCGTACCCGGCACGGCCGTCTACATGTACAGCAACGTGGGCGGCACGCCGCCGGCATTGCTGCACAACCTGAAGCACAACAAGGTGCTGCACGAGCGCGTCGTGTTCCTGTCGATCGCGACCGAGGAAATACCGTATGTGGCGCTGGAAGACCGGGTCGCGATCAACGACCTCGCGAGCGGCATTTACCAGGTCGTGCTGCATTACGGTTTCATGGAGGACGTGGATGTGCCCGCGGCGCTCGCGCGCATCAAACGCGAGGGTCTCGAGTTCCAGCCAATGACTACATCCTACTTTCTCGGACGCGAGACGCTGATTGCGAGCCGTCGCCAAGGCGGCATGGCGCGCTGGCGTGAGAAGCTGTTTGCGACGATGGCACAGAACGCGCGCAGCGCTTCCTCATTCTTCCGGCTGCCGCCGAATCAGGTGGTCGAGCTGGGCACACAGATCGAGATTTGAAGGGGCCGGACCGCATGCGTAATGCGCAACGAATCGCACTTGTCGCTGTGCTGCTGGCGATCGGCTCCTGCGAGCGGCCGGGGCAGGAGGCGGGTCACGAGATCATCCGGGACGTGGAGCCTGGAAATAATGACACGGCGCGAAGCGCGCCCGACACGGCTGCAGCCGCGACAACGACGCGCTGATCACCAGGTGGTGTCAACGCCGCGGCGCGAGCTGGTATCACACACGCAGAACTCGCAGACCGGGCATACGGATTGCGTCATGGCGGAGTAGCATGGGCAAACATGAACAGCCGCAGCCAAAAGACCTTTCCACGACCGAGCGCCTGGCGATGACGGCGCGCGCGGTGATCCAGGGCGTCGCTCACAAGGTGCGTGGCAAGCATGAGACCGCCAGGGCCGCAAGCGATCGGGTGCCGTTCGCCGAGGTCGACCGAATCATCGAGGCGTGGCCGGATGCGCAAAAGCACGTCGCGCGTCAAATGATTGCAAAATACGGCGCCCCCAACGAAGCGACGGCAACCAAACTCTTCTGGTACGAAAATGAACCCTGGAAGCGAACGGAAATCACCAGCGATGTGGTGGTGCACAACTGGCCCACGCATCACAGCGATTTTCTGACGCAAGTGATCGACTACCGGGTACCGCCGGAAAGGTTCGATGATATCGCGAAATTTGACGGCAGTATTCTCCTCGACCGCACCAAAGGTGAAGTCGCGGCGCGCTGCGACTCGGAAGCTGCGAACGTCCTCGGATTGAACATGGTGCACGAGATCGTAACGGGCAAACGAACGGTTGAAGATGCGCGCGAGACCTCGGTGCAGAACACGGTCGCGTACAATCTCGGGCGCGCCGCGCCTTATGCAGAACGCCTGCTGTTCGATATTCCACGTGGCGGCACCGAAGATCTCGATCAAAGCACGATCGGTGGTGCGATCCTCGAACAAACGGCCGGAAAAATCAGGGATGCCGTTTCCGGGCGTACAGAGGAAGCCACCGATCGCCGCACGGGCGGGCAGGCCGGCTGAGCGGCGCCGGTTAATCCGCCGCCATTCGACTTGCTCCGGCGTTTTCCGAGGCGTGCCGCCCGCTGAGTGAGCTCGGCGAATTCACGTGCGCGCCGTCGTCCACACCAACCGCCAGCCTTTCCACCAGCTCGCCGCCAAGCCACCCGGTAACGAGCGCCAGCAGCAGACCGGCCAGCCCAAAAACGAGCGCGCTTCCGCTCGGCGCATTCGGATCAGCGCGGCGCAACCACGAGTCCGCCGACCGCGCCTCCTACAGGGATTTGAGATACTCGATCAGATCGGCCCTTTCCGCAGCCGTCAACTGGAGTTTGAAATGGCGATTGTAGTGATCGACCACCGCTGCCAGATCCGCAAATCGCCCGTCGTGGTAGAAGCCACCTTTCATCCTGACAAATAATCCCCTGAGCGGCGTGGTGCGATACCGCTTGTCGGGCGAACGGTTCGCTTGGAAATCGTCAATGCCGATCTCATCCGCGGTGTGCATCGGCCAGCCGGGCTCGGTGAATAGCGGCGGCACGTGGCAGCGCGCGCAGGCGGCCTTTCCTTCGAAGACCAGCCGTCCGCGCTCCGCGGCATCCCGATCGTAGCTGTCGCGCGGCGGCCGCGGCGCCGGCATCGACAATTGGTAGTAGTGCAGCGCCGCCAGCTTGTCCGTCACCAGGTCGGGCTTGTCCCGCACGTTCCAGAGGCCTGAGCGAACCGCCACTGGAAATTGCTCCGGATCATTCAGGCGTGGGTCGAAGAATGTGCCCTTGCCGTGCATCTGCGTGATGGCGACGTACGCGTTCCAGTGCGTGACCGAGCCCCAGCCGGTGTAGGTGTGCAGGTTGACACCGGCGAGGCCGAACGCGGCCGGCAGTAGTGTCGCGGCCGTCTTGCCATCCGGCCGGTACGCCTTGCCATCGTGAATCAGCTCGGCATCGTATTTGCCCGGTCCCCAGGCTTTGAGCGCCCGGACCAGGGTTGCTTCATCGATTTGCAGCAGATCGGTAAACGGCTTCAGGTTGGGCGCGAGCGCGACGATCTCTCCGATATTCAGATCCCGGTTGGGCCAGCCGTCCAGCCGGTCGCCAATGCCGGTCGTGAACTCGTCGTTGACGGTCGAGTGACAGATCGCGCAGGTGATGCCGACCGAGGTGAGGTGCATGCCATCCCTGGGATCGTCGAAGAAGCCCTTGACGCCGACTACCGCGCCCGCCTTGAGCAGTTCGAGGGTGGTAGTCACGTTGTCGAGACTCACCGAGCCGCCTCTGATGGCGGCGGCGAGAATCTTGGGCAGCTGATCGACGTCGACTTTCAGCCCCAGCGCGAGCGCCTGACGCGCGGTGAGACCGGGGCCGACACCGTGGTGGCGCTCGCCGCCTATGGCCTCGTGCAGCCGCAGCTGGCCGCCCCAGAAATCTTCGCTGCCGAACGTTTCGCGTCTGAAGACGTGACGACCGCGGTCGATCATCGAGTCGGAGTGGGCATTGATCTCGTCACCGAAATCACTTTCGTATTGCCGGACCGCCGGGTTTTGCGGCGTGCCCCTGGTGCTGATGGCGCGACAGCTGAAGCCGAGTGCAGCGACTGCAAGCAGAAGCAGTACGAGTTTGACACGTGGCATATAATGGCTCCGGTCGATGGGTATGCCTGTTCGAGTGCGGCTCAGAGCGTTTTCAGGAACTCGACCAGGTCCTTCTTCTGCTGGCTCGACAACTTCAAGTTGCGCACGCGATTGTAGTGGTCGACGACCGCTTCCAGGGTTGCGGCGCTGCCATCATGGAAATACGGCCCCTGGAGCAGCGGCGGATGCCAGAGCCCGCGCAACGGCGTGGTGCGGTACCGTTTCGTCACGCTGCGCGTAGCATAGACCGGCTCCATCCCGGTTTCGCTCGCGGCGTGCAGGCGGCCGCTGTTGATGTCGGTGAACGCCGCTTCCGGGATGTGACAGCTCGCGCACCGCCCGGCCCCGTTGAAGACGCTCCGCCCGCGCTCCGCGGCGGCCGCGTCGAAGCTGCCGGCCACCGGCGGCGGCGTCTCGAGGCTGTGCTGATACTCGCGCAGCGCGGCCAGATGCGGGCGCACCCGTTCGGGCGACTTCACGACACTGATGCCGAGCCGCGCATCAATGAACGTGCCCTGTCCATGCATCTGCGTTACGGCCACATAGGCGTTCCAGTAGGAGATCGTGTCATCGCCGGTGTAGATCTCGTTGCGCACCTGCCTCAGGCCGAACGCCGGCGGCAGCACCACCGGCAGATTCATGCCATCGAAATTGAAGCGCGGATCGTACATGCCCTTGCCCCACGAGTTGTAGACAGCTTTTTGCGCTGCAGTCAGCGCCGGCGAAAGTGCGATGATCGCGCCGGGGTTGAGATCGCGGTTGGGCCAGCCATCCAGCCGTTTGCCAATGCCCGGGGCAAAGGAGTTGTCTACCGTCGAGTGACACAGCGCGCACGTGATGCCGAACCGCGTCAGCGTGTCGCGCCCGGCCACGGTCTGGACGGTTCCGGCCGCGCCCACCACGGCGCCGAGTTTGAGCAGCGTTACCGTGGTCGCCGGATCCTCGAGGTCGATCTGTCCGGCCGCGAGCGCGTCCCGTACCGATTGCGGTAGCGTATCCAGGTCGACCTTGAGACCCACCTCCAGCGCCAGCTTCGGACTCACTGAACGCTGTATGACCTCGTGCATTCGCAAGGTGTCGGTCCAGAAAACGTCATCACCGAAGGTTTCGAATCGAAACACCCGTTTGCCCTCCGCCACCAGCGCAGGATTCAGCGGCTCGGTTCGAATCGGGCCAACCAGATCATCATCGTCCTCGTCGCAGACCGTCAGTGTGGCGATCAGAGCTGAAGCCAGCATCACCCCCAGCATTCCCTGAATGCGAATGCCCCGTGACATACCCACCTCCATGAAGAACCAGAATCCACGGCTGACCTGGCCGCGCGCAGCTCGAACCCGGCTCGCACGCGGCCGCAACTCCCGTGCCTCGTTGATGCACAAAAGTGCAGCAGTTAGGTTGCGAGACCGACTCTGCTGCAAGTCACCGAAAGACGAACGCGATGCCGAAAAATCGGGCCGAATTGATTGAGCATCTTCGCGATTACGTCATCGGCGGCGTGCATCTGGGTCAGCTACGCGCGGGTGATCGCTTGCCGAGCATGCGCGAGGTGGCCGGGCAGATGCGGAGGAATTTTCGAACTGTCACCGCCGCTTACCGCGCGCTGGAGCTGGAGGGCCTGGTGGAGGTGCGGGGCCGCTCGGGCGTGTTCGTGGCGAGGCAGGAGATCCCGGGTGCCGAGACTTCTGAAGAACGGGCACGCTGGCTGAGCGGCGTCCTGACGGGCGCATGGAAGCGCAACATTCCAATTCCGGACCTGTCGCAGCTCCTTCACACCTACACCCGCAACCGACTTGGCTGCGCACTGATCGACGACATCGAGGATGGCATTGTGGCATTCGGCAAGGAACTGGAGCTCGACTGGGGCTTGCGCGTCCGGATCGTTGCGCCGGGCGCGATCCAGGATTCAGCCGATATCGATTTCTTTGCGGTGACGAGCTTTTACGCGCCGTCTGTTCACGATGCGGTGAAGGCGTTGGGCAAGCCGCTCGTGGTCTTGACGATCCACCCCGTCTTGCAGGATGCGATCAGACTCCAGCTGCGTGAAGGACGGCTGACGATAGTCGCGGCCGACCCGCGCTTTGGTGAACGTATTCGCGTTGCGTACGGAGTCAGCGCCTCCGATCACGAGACCATTCGGGTGGTGCTTGCCGGCGACCGTGAGGCAATCGACCGCCTCGATCCGGATGAGCCGGTTCTGCTGACGCGGGCGGCGCAGCTGAAATTGCGAACCATCCGGGTGCCCACGATCGTGCGGCATTCGCCAACGCTTTCACCCGAAAGCGCGCGTGCGCTCGCGGATATTCTCGTGCGTACGACGCGCTGATCGTCAGGACGCGTTAATCTGCGGCGAAGAGCTTGGCAACGTCGAGGTGCAAAGCCGGCACGTCCGGGTCCGGTGCCCACAGCACGCGCTCGGTTTCGACCCGCGGACCGCTCGAACTAATCCCGCAGCCGGCGAACCTGCTCGAGCAAGGTTTCGCGACCCGGAAGCACCGCAAACTCGGCTGCCCAACGCTCCAGATACGTCCAGTCGATATCGTCTCGTTTACGCCTTACCACGCCCGCGGCATCCTCGAGATCGCGAGGTCGGCCGGCAAACAGCTTGTGCAGCAACAGGTCCTCGGCCGTAGCAAAAGGTATTTCGGTACCCCGCACGGTTACGCGCACGGCGCGCCTGATAGCCAGCTTCTCGTATGACGTGCTCGAGAAGATCATGTCTACGCGAATACCGGTTTCTGGAGACACCGCGGGCAGCACGAACGTGTTGCGTACAAAGTCTTCGATTTTTTCAGGAAGCACCCGCAACTCCGCCTCTTTGCACGCGGCGAGAATCTGGTCGAGATGGTCGGGCGTTACGGCAAGGGTTATATCGATGTCCTGGGTAAGCCGAGGTTCGCCATGGAGCAATACGGCTTGACCGCCAATCACCATGAATTCGATGCCCTGTGCGCGCAGGGCCGCGGCCACGCGTGCAAGCAGCGCTTCGAAATCAGGCGGGCGGGAGCCCATTGACCGCTCGCGCGACCGCCAGATCAGGTTCGAGATCGGCTTGCCAATCGCCTGGGAACTCCGGATTCAGCGCAACCGCCTCGCGCCAGAGCGCCGCAAAGATTTCGAGCGCATCGACGTAGGTCAGCTTGCTGAGTTCCTCTGAAGCGTAACGCCGCTCGAATTGCGCGAGCTTGTCTGCGTTGCGAATCATCGTATCTTTTCAATCTTCCATGCGGCGTGGTGTTCGAGGTCGAGCGATTCTGCGCAAGGTCAGGACGGTTTCGGGAGCGTCGCGCGCAGCGCTCGGAGCCAAGGCGGCCGGCGCTTCTGCTCGCGATACGCGTCCTCGATGGCGGTCAGCAAGATCGAAAGTGCGTGCGGTCTCTCGCTGGCCGGCAGATCGCGTATCAGAATCGCCAGCGCGGCGAGCGCTGAATCTTCGCTGACGGCCGCCCGGTAGGTGGCCGTCTCGCGCACATACCAGCGCTCCAGGCGCTGGCGCGTCGCCGAATACGGAGACGCACCGTCGAGGAACTTCTGCAATCCGGACGGACTCATGCCGACCTGCCGCGCCACCCTGCGCAATGACTCGGCCTCCACCCGCGCTGCGACAACGTCGCGCAGCTCGCCGAGTAGTACGCCTCGGCTACGCGCCGACATTGACGCGGCTCCACCACCGCGCTATCCTCGCCCGTCCACTCCGTCCACTTTGTACCGGGTTACACTGGGGAGTCTACGTGTCTCGACCTGAGGACGCAAGCGCGCTTTTGATCGTGCCCGACGCGCAATTGCGGAATATGGTCACGCGCGCGCTGCAGCGGCGATCGTGGAATGTACTAGGACTGGCGTCGCTGCCGGAATTGACCGCGAAAACGGAACTGGCCGAATACGACGTGCTGGTGGTCGATGTCGCGGCTCAGAATGACTTGCGTGCTCTCCGCGCGATCCGGGCCGCGCTGCCGGATCTGCCACTTCTGCTCATGGTCGGCGGTCCCCTGGAGATCACCGGATCCGAGATCCCGGCCGGATCCGTTGAACTCGTTACAAAGCCGTTCTCGCTTTCGGAGATCTATCGTGCCCTCGATAACCTGATCGCACGAACAGTGTGATCGCCCCTGCCTCGATGACCCAGATCAGTGGAGCCCGGAAACAATGACACGCTGCAGAGCGCGCCCGGCACGGCTGCAGCCGCGACAACAACGCGCTGACCACTGCAGGACGAGGTCAATCGGCTGCGAAGAGAGCAGGCACTTCGAGGTGTAACGCCGGCACGTCCGGTTCCGGTGCCCAGACGACGCGCTCGGCCTCGACGCGGGGCTGTGTAGCCCCACTCTCGAAATCCCACACGAGCACGGCCCTTCGGTCGGGATCCACGACCCAGTACTCGGCAACGCCGAAATCCGCGTAGCGGCCGGGTTTCTTGACTTTGTCAATGCGTTGTGAAGATGGCGAGAGTATTTCAACCACCAGGCCGGGCCGACCTTCGGCACCGCGCTCGGTGAGCCGTTGTCGCTCCGCGTTCGGTACGTACTGGATGTCCGGGCGCAGGAACTGACCGCTCACGAACAGGAGATCCAGGTCCCACATTACCTCGCCAATGCCGTGCGCACGCACGTACGCATCGAGCTGCCGCCACAAGGCTGCAGCGATGCGCTGATGGCGTGTCCCCGGTGATGGCGTCACCAGCACCTCTCCATCCAGCACCTCGTAGCGATTGCCATCGTCCGGCAGGCGGGCGTATTCGGCGTACGTCCATTGTGACGGCGTAGATGCGCCGCTCATGCGGGCCTCCATTTGGCAAAAGTCAACATCGGGCCGGGGCAGCTCCATGGCCGGATGAGTCGAAACAAAGATAACACGTCACCTGTTCGAAGAGGGACGAGCGCGAGAGGTTGAGTCCCAACTTCACGAAGCCGTTTTTACGGTGTAGCGGCATCCTGCAACGCGCGCCATCCGCCAATGACCGCGCGCGCGTTGATCCACCCCGCCGCCTGCAGCTCGCGCGCCGCACGGGCGCTCGTCTGCTCCTCGCCTCACGTGCAGTAGAGCGCCAGCCACGCATCCTTCGGCAACCCCAGCCTTCGAACTTCTGCGACGACGTAATCCGGATTCACGCGCACCGCGTCTTGCGCCAGGCGCGGGTCCGCATCGAAGTCCGCCTGCTTGCGCGCATCGAGCACATGCACACGCCGGCCGGCTGCGCGCAGTTCGTCCAATGCCGCAAGACTGATGCGATCTTCGCGATCTTCGCGTACTTGGCGAGCCAGCAACGCTGGCGAGGCCCCATGCAGGACGACCGAGACGAGCACGACCAGCGAGCAGACCGCGAACCGCCGGAGCACGAGCAGCAGAACCAGCGGACGCGTGGCGAGCGCGCTCGCGACGAAGGCGATATGCGCGACGTCGACCAGGGCAAGTCCCGTCCAGATCAGCGAGCCGCCCAACGCCACGAAAGTCAGCAGCAGCGCCGCCTCCGCGGTGGCCTCGCCGTAATCGTGGAAGCAGTCGCACAATTCGACGTCGCGAAAGGCGATCGCCAGGCCCGCGGCGAACGCCGCGAGATAGCCGCTCGTGTGCAGCACCTCCGCGGCGGCAAACGCGGTGAGTGCGACGCCCAGCGTGTAGAGCGACTCGTAGTCGCGGCGCATGCCGAAGCGCTTGCGCACCGCATCGAGCGCGAGCACGCACACGAGCCCGACCAGCGCGCCGATCAGCGGCCCGAGCACCAGCAGTTTCGCAGCGACCCCAGTGATGACGGCGAGCGTCTGCTCGCCTTCGATCGAGCTGGCGATCGCGATCAGGATGATCGGCAGCAGCACGGCGTCGTTGAGACCGCTCTCGAGACGCAGCCCCTGGCGCACCGCTTCGGGCACGCGCGCATTGCGCAGCACCGAGCGCAGCAGCACGGGATCGGTCGAGGCGAGGGCCGCGCCCAGCATCGCGCTGCCGGGCGCGGAAAAGCCGAGCAGCCGCCACGCGGCAAACGCGATGATGGCGGCGCTGAGCAGCGTGCCCGGCCCGAGGATGAGCGCGGCCAGACCGGCGTGTTTGCGCAGCTGCCCCGGACTCAGACTCACGGCGTCGGCAAAGAGCACCATGGTCAGCGACACGACGGAAACCAGCTGCAGGTAGCGGGACGCAAGATCGTAGTCCGCCACGCCGAAGCCGTAAGGCCCGACGGCGAGGCCGACCAGCAGGAAGAGCAGCACGAGCGAGATGCCGTGCCGTTCGAAAAAGCCGGACGCGAGCGCCGACAGCACGACGACGATGCCGGCCAGTGCGAGCAGCTCGGTCATTCAGCCCGGTTGTTGTTCATGTATACAACAATGCACATTGGCCCACTGCCGTGCCATAGCTCACGGGAGATCCGATGAAAGACCGTGGTGAGCGTGGCGGAGAAGTAGCAATATTGTGGCGGCCGTTGACAAGGAGCCGCGATGACCGATCCCCCGCTGAACGCCGGCGACACTGCCTGGATCCTCGTCTCGACCGCGCTGGTCCTGCTCATGACACCCGCGCTCGGGTTTTTTTACGGCGGGCTGGTGCGGCGCAAGAACGTTCTGAACACGATGATGATGAGCTTTGTCTCGCTGGGTGCAGTCGGCCTCGCGTGGGCACTGCTCGGGTACAGTCTTGCGTTCACGGGAAGTGGTGCGCTGGTTGGCGGCCTCGGGCATGCGCTGCTCGCGGGTGTCGGACTCGACAGCGGTTCGTGGGGCGCGTTTCCGCAGCTTCTGTATTTCGCCTACCAGGGCGCGTTCGCGATCATCACGGCAGCGCTGGTGTCGGGCGCGATCGTCGAACGCATGCGCTTCGGTGCGTATCTCGCGTTCATCGTGGCCTGGAGCCTGGTGGTTTACGCGCCGGTCGCGCACTGGGTGTGGGGTGGCGGCTGGCTGAGCCGGCTGGGCGCGCTGGATTTCGCGGGCGGCGCGGTCGTGCACATCAATGCCGGCGCCGCCGCACTGGTGTGCGCGCGCGTCGTCGGCAGCCGCAAGGATTACGGACGGCAGGCATGTCTGCCGCACAATGTTCCGTACGTGCTGCTCGGCGCTGCGCTGCTGTGGTTTGGCTGGGTCGGCTTCATTGGCGGCAGGGCGCTGGGCGCGAACGCGGTCGCCGCACTGGCATTCGTCAACACGCTGCTCGCGCCGGCCGCGACGCTGCTCACCTGGATGTTGCTGGAGTTGTGGCGCACCGGCCGCCCGACCGCCGTGGGTGCCGCGACCGGCGCGGTGGTCGGGCTCGTGGCGGTTACCCCCGCCGCCGGCTTCATAGCGCCGGTCAGCGCGATCAGCTTCGGCGTGATTGCGGCGGTACCGAGTTATTTCGCGATTCTCTATCGGCCGCGCTCGCGGCTCGATGATTCGCTGGACGTGTTTGCGGCGCACGGCCTGGGTGGCATGGTGGGCGCCCTGCTGACGGGCGTGTTCGCGCAAACGGCCTGGCGCTCACCCACCGACGGTCTGATCGGCGGCAATCCCGGTCTCCTGCTCGACCAGGCCATCGCCGCGCTGGCGGTCTTCGCCTACAGCGGCCTAGCGACTTTCGTCCTGCTCAAGCTGATCGGCGCCGGTGTGACGCTGCGCAGGTCGGAGCGCGAAGAAGGAATAGGCATGGACGTGATCCAGCACGGCGAAGAAGCCTACAACCGCGGAGAAGGGGCCGTTCTCGTGACGGAGCGGCGCGCCGACCGTATGGAACGTGAGGCCGTATGAAACTGATCGTCGCGGTCATCCGCCCGGATAAGCTGAACGATGTGTTGGAAGCGCTGTTCGACGCCGACGTGCGGGGCATCACGGTCTCGCGCGTCGACGGCCATGGCGGCGAGTTCGTGCCGGTCGAGACCTATCGCGGCGCGACCGTGAAGATGGAGCTGACCGCGAAGGTGCGGCTCGAGATCGGCGTTTCCGACGCGTTCGTCGCGCCGACCGTGCAGGCGCTGATCAAAGCCGCGCGCACCGGTGAGGTGGGCGATGGCAAGACTTTCGTGCTGCCGGTCGAGCATGTGTATCGCATCCGGACGGGTGAAGAAGACGAGCTGGCGGTGACGCCGGAGCCGCGTCACGGCGAGGTCCACTCGATTTAGTCCTTAGCCACGAGGCCGCTGGTTATGACATCAGCACGCGCGCGGTTCGTTGTTGTTGTCGTTGGCAAGATTTTCTTGCTGCCGGTCGAGCTTGTGTCTAGCATCGGTACGGGTGTAGAAGCGGAGCTGGCGTTGTCTCCGGTGCCGCGTCACGGCGAGGTCCTCTCGATTTTGTCCTTTG
>JBQTJO010000056.1:0-13782 GCA_052387015.1 Gemmatimonadota bacterium | reverse complement strand
AACGCCGGGCTCAGATCTTCACCATCCAGCGCGAACTCCGAGACGATCTCCGCGTCGGCCAGCTGCGCCAGCGAGGGCGCGAGATCGACGGCCGTGATGACGGTCGTGCTGTCCACGACGCCGGCCGGTGCATGTCCGGGCCAACGCACGATCAACGGCTCGCGGATGCCGCCCTCGTACAGGCTCAGCTTCCGGCCGCGCAGCCCGGCGGTGCGGCCGGGTGGCAGGTTGCCATCGTCGTAGTACCACGGCGCGTCGGTGGGGCCGTTGTCGCTGGTGAAGAGAATGATGGTTTCCTCGGCCAGACCCAGCCGGTCGATCTCATTGAACAGGCGTCCGAGCTGGCGGTCCATCTCATCCAGCACGGCAAAATATTTCTGCTCATCCTCATCATGCGTGACGGTACGGAACGGCTCCACGTGGTCAGCGTGCGGCAGCCACGCGTCGTGCACGTCTTCCGGCCAGACATTGATATAGAAAGGCTGCTCCTGATGCCGGTTAATGAAATCGATGGCGTGATCGACGTAGTGTTTCGTCATCAGCCGCTTCTCGGTCCACGTGATCTCGCCGCGGCCAAGTTTGGCACTCTGCTCATTCAAGCGGTCGGGCCATAGATACCGGGTGCCGAGTCCCTCGAAGGAGGTGACCGATTCGTCGAATCCGTATTCGCTGCTCAATGGCGCATCACCGACGTCGCGCCCGCCGCCCATATGCCATTTGCCGAAATGCCCGGTCGCGTAGCCGGCCCGTTGGAGTGCGCGCGCCAGTGTGGGCGCGCGCGGATCGAGGTAATCCGCCATCGCGCGGGCGCGATTGCGCTCCCGCGAGTCGAGATAGGAATTGAGGCGCCAGCGCGCCGGGAAAGTGCCCGTGGTTACGCCCACGCGCGAGGGAGAACAGATGGGTGCGGCCACCCTAAAATTGGTGAAACGCAACCCTTCGCGTGCGAGCCGGTCAATGTTCTCCGTCTGCACCTGCCGGTTGCCGGTGACGCTCAGGTCCGCGTAGCCCATGTCATCAACATAGATGAGCACAATGTTGGGACGTCGCTCCGGTGCCTCACTGCGCGTCGCGCAGCTGGCGCTGACCAGTGACAGCAGGATTACGATGATTCTGACGAGATTCATGGACGCATTCCGGTTGGTGTTCCCATTAGCGTAGTCGCGCAAGCCGGACACGCGCGCTGTCGACGAACGCATTGGTGCCCGCACCCTGCCACAGTTCGACGAACCGCGAGTAGTGCTGCGCGGCGCGCCGGCGGTCGCGCGCGCATGCTGGAGCGCGGCACTCCGGTCGCCGGCGCTGGTCATCGGTCGTGCTGTCGGGCCAGACGTAGGCGATCAGCTTGTCGCGCGTGACGGTGTTGCCGCGGCTGCGGCCCAGCAGAGCGAGAATGGCGATGCGGCGCCGCTGCACGGCCCGGCCCGTGAGTGGCCCTTCAGCGGTACCGACCAGCGGAGTTCCGAGCATATAAAGGCTGAACATGAAGTAGCCGGCGCGGTTGACGCGAATTGAACAGCCAGTTGACAGGCCGGCCCTAAATATACGCCTCCTGCTAACCAGAAGGAACGTCTTCATCCTTGAACCTGACTGTAAGCGACATAGGCAGCATTTCGATCCGCGTCAAAGATGCAACGGGCGTTCAGACCGGCCACGAGGTTTTCTTCAAGTCGAGCGACGAATCCGTCGTCACGGTGCAGGACAATGGCGAAGTCGACGCGAACGGTTTCCGCACTGCAAGCGTGAAGGCGGTGGGCGGCGGCAACGCGACCGTGAGTGCAACCGTCGAAGGCGCAGGCGAAGTCACAACCAACATCTACGCGCGCGGCGGCGGCAAGCTCGCGGTCGGCAAAGGTGGGACGGGCAGCGGTGCCATCGCGGTTTTCGACCTGATCCCGACCAACCCGCCGATCGTGAGCTTCGCGCACATCGAGGACGCGAACACCGGCGCCATGCTGTCGCCGAGCAATGTGTCTGGCGAGGTCCGCGTCATCTTCGACATTCAGAACCCGCCGACCAGTGGGACGGTCGATCTGCGGCTGCTGTTCAACGGCCAGCCGGCATGAATATCACCGACGATTTCTCCTTCCCACCGATTCCCACGAGGAACATCGACCTGCTGGCGCCGCGCGCGGGGCCGCTGTCGCTGCCGGCCAACGAGTTCATCACGGAGCAGGCACTGCGGCTCACGTATCCGACCGGCATATATCCGGCGGGCACGATCATCCCTGTCACGCGCATCCCCGGTGCGTCCGTAACCCCTGCGCACATCCCGTTCTGTGGTTTTACGCACGTGCACGGCAACATCAGCATCTTCCGCGAGAACAGTCCGATCCTGGATGGCCCGTTCAGCGGGCGTTTCCAGTTGTTCAATGGCGTGAACGGCTGTGACACCGGCATGCTCATCGACGACACGCCCGTGCCGGTCGGGACCGCGCCCGGCCAGTCGCCATTCCCGGATGGGCCAGCCGGCCAACATATTCACTCAAGTGCTCGTGACCACGCTCAGCACTCACTGAGCCTTGGCGAGTCGCCCTTTTTTGACAGTCGAAAAGGGCGACTCGTACATTGCGCCGCATGCGTTTGTGGCGCGCCACCACGATTCTTCTGGCCCTCTGTGCCTGCGCGGCCGCCGCGCAGGCACAGTTGCGTCTGCCCGAGCCGGCCGGCTACGTCAACGACTTCGCCGACGTCCTCACGCCGGAGCAGGAGCAGGCGATCGAGCAGATCGCCGCCGAAGTGCGCCAGAAGAGTGGTGGCGAGATCGTCGTCGTCACACTCGAATCGCTGGCAGGGCGCGGCCGTGACGAGGTCGCGCTCCAGATCGGCCGTGAGTGGCGCATCGGCAGGAAAGGCGATCCCGGTGACCCGGCGCGCAACACGGGACTGGTCGTTCTGCTCGTCCCGAGCGAACGCCAGCTCAAGATCGAAACCGGGCTCGGCACTACGACCTTCATCACCGCCGCGGCCGCCGGCCGCATCGCCGACGATTACATGGTGCCGCATTTCCGAAACGGCGACTTCGGCACCGGCCTCGTGCAGGGCACGCGCGCGCTCGCGCAGAAGTACGCCGAGGAATTCGATTTCGAGCTGACCGGCAGTGTCCCACTGGAAGAGCCGCGCCAGCCGCAGCGCCGGCCCGGCCGCGACTTCGGCGGGCTGATCGTCTTCATTGTCATCATTGTGATCATCGCGTCCATCTTCGGCGGACGCGGCGGGCGTGGCGGACGTGGCGGACGGCGCGGCGGTTTTCCGTGGTGGATCATGTTGCTGCCGCTGAGCGGCGGGCATCGCGGCGGCTTCGGCGGTTTCGGCGGTGGCTTTGGCGGCTTTGGTGGTGGTGGCGGAGGCTTCGGCGGTTTCGGTGGCGGCGGCGGCTTTGGCGGCGGCGGCGCGGGCCGCAGCTGGTAGGAGGCGAATCGGATGGCGGAAGCAAAGGAGCGCGAAAGCGCACGCGAGACCGCACGAGTGCTCGTGCGGGAGTGGCATCAACTGTTCGGCGAGCGGTTGAAATCGGCCCTGCTGTACGGTTCGGTGGCGCGCCACGAATACGTGCCGGAGGTCAGTGACATCAACGTGCTGCTGCTGATCGATCACATTGATTCGACGACCCTCAAGCTCGCCTCATCGGCGACCCGCAAGTGGATGCGGAGCGCGCGCGAAGCGCCACTCGTCTTCGAGCTGGCGCAGTGGCAGCGCGCGGCCGACGTTTTTGCGATCGAGATCGCGGACATGCGCGATGCGCACGAGGTTCTGCACGGCGAAGACCCGCTCGCGCCCGCGACGCTGGACGAGCAGGCGCTGCGGCTTCAGGCCGAGCGCGAGCTGCGCGGCAAGCTGCTCCAGCTGCAGACCGGTCTGCTGGTCGCGGCGAATACGCCTGCCGAAGTCGGGCGCCTGCTGGTCAACTCGGTCCCCTCCTTCGCGACCTACATGCGCACGCTGCTGCGCCTGGCCGGCCAGCCGGCATCGACCAACACGGTAGAAGTCATAAATCTGGCGGCTTCGCACGTGGGCGCGAATCCTTCCGCGTTTCTGCGCGTATGGGAAGCGAGGCAGAAGCGCGGATCTTTCAAGATCGCGGTCGGCGATCCGCTCGTGGACGCGTATTACGACACGGCGGAGAAGACCGCCGAGTTCGTTGACAATCTTCGGAGGTGAGTGATGAGAGCACGTCGGCTGACGATCATGCTGGCCGTGGTGGCCCTGAGCGGCTGCGGCTACAATCGGATACAGGAGCTGGACGAGCAGATCAATCAGCAGAAGGCCAACATCGAGACGGAGCTGATGCGTCGCAACGATCTGATCCCGAATCTGGTCGCGACGGTTGATGAAGCGGCGAGGTTCGAACGCGAAACGTTCACGGAGGTCGCGCGCGCGCGCAGCGGACTGAATCAGTCACGCGCGGCGCTCGCCAATGCGGTGCAGGGCAATGCCGGCACCGATGAAATCGCGCGCGCCAACGCGGCCGTGACCGACAACCTGCGGCTGTTCCTGAACGTCGCGGTTGAAGCGTATCCCACCCTTCAGGCGAACCAGAATTTCCGGGCGCTCCAGGACGAACTGACCGAAACGGAAAACCGGATCAGTGTCGCGCGGCGGGACTTCAATGAGTCCGTCACTGCGTACAACACCTATATACGACGTTTTCCGACTGTGATCACGGCGAAAATCATTGGCGCAGAACGCAAGGAACAGTTCCAGGCGCCGGAGAGCGCGCGCCAGGCGCCGCGGGTGCAGTTCGGAGATGAGGGCTAGTTCGAGCGATGGGAGCGATGGGAGCGATGGGAGCGATGAGAGCGGTGGCCAGTTCAGCCATTCCTTCGCCCCGATCCGACTCGCAGTCTTCGCGGCATGCCTGCAATCAAGAGTCATCGCGAACTGCGCGTTTACCAGTCGGCAATGGCGGCAGCTCTTCGAGCGGTCGAGCTCGCCGATCGCTTTCCTGCTGAAGAGAAGTATGGCTGGCGTGGTCAAGTGCACAAGTGTGCACCTTCCGTTTGTGCGAATATTGGTGAGGCCTGGCGCAAGCGGCGCTACAAGCGTCACTTCGTCAGTAAGCTGACGGACGCAGAAGCAGAAGCTGCCGAAACGCAGGTCTGGATGGAATGGGGCTGGAAAAGGGGCTACATCACGAAAGAGGAATTCGACGACATTTTCGATCAGTATGAAAAAGTCCTCGCCCAGCTAGTGCTCTTCGAGGAGAGCGGCACAAAATGGGGTAAGGCCCATGTGCTGGTCTGGGCACTCACTCTTATCGGTCTTATCGCTCTTATCACATAGCGCCTGATCTGGGCACTCGCTCATATCGCTCCCATCGCTCTTATCGCTCCCATCGCTCTCATCGCTCCCATCGCTCCCATCGCTCTCATCGCTCCCATCGCTCCCATCGCTCCCATCGCTCCCCTCGCTCCCCTCGCTCTTATCGCTCCCATCGCTCCCATCGCTCCCCTCGCTCCCATCGCTCCCCTCGCTCCCCTCGCTCCCATCGCTCCCCTCGCTCTTATCGCTCTCATCGCAATCATGATCGGTACCGGTTGGTAATCGGCAGCCGCCGATCCTTGCCGAACGCGCGCGCCGTGATCTTCACGCCGGGCGGCGCCTGCCGGCGCTTGTACTCGTTACGGTCGACCAGGGCGACGACCTGCCGCACGATCTGCTCGTCGAAGCCGGCCGCGACCATCTCCTCGATGCTCCAGTCGTCCTCCACGTACTTCTCGAGAATCGGGTCCAGCACCTCGTAGGGCGGCAGGCTGTCCTGATCCGTCTGATCGGCACGCAGCTCGGCCGACGGCGGCTTCGTGAACACGGTCTCGGGAATCACGGGTCCGCCCGGCTGCGCGTTGCGCCAACGGGCGAGCTCGTAGACCAGCGTCTTCGGCACATCCTTCAGGACCGCGAAGCCGCCCGCCATGTCGCCGTACAGGGTCGAGTAGCCGGTCGCCATCTCGCTCTTGTTGCCGGTCGTCAGCACCAGCCAGCCGAATTTGTTGGAGAGCGCCATCAGCAGGTTGCCGCGAATGCGTGCCTGCAGATTCTCTTCCGCCAGATCGACCGCGCGCCCGGTGAAGACCGGCGCCAGCGTCTCGACGCTCAGGCCGAACAGCGCGTTGATCGGGAGCGTCTTCATGTCTATGGCCAACGCGCTCGCCAGCGCGGCTGCGTCGGTCCGGCTCCCGGCCGACGAGAATTGCGACGGCATCGATACGCCGGTCACCGCCTCCGCACCCACCGCATCGACCGCGACCGCGGCGACCAGACTCGAATCGATGCCGCCGGACAAGCCGAGCACCACGTGCTTGAACCCGTTCTTCGTGATGTAGTCGCGCGTGCCGAGCACGAGGGCGCGGTAGACTTCGTCCATGGGATCGTGGGTCACCATCGAACGGACCGGCATGCTCGGTCCCGGCTCGAGCGGCTTGTCCGAAAGCAACAGACGCCGGACCGATGAAGGAGCAGAGCGCGGCACCTGCCGCCGGCGTGGATCGTGGAGCTTCGCGCGGAAGACCTGCTCCAGCTCGACGTCGCAGATCAGGAGCTCGTCCTCGAAAGGCTGCGCCTTGGCCAGGATTCCGCCCTCGGCACTGACGACCAGACTGTCGCCGTCGAAGACCAGCTCGTCCTGGCCGCCGATCAGGTTCACGTAGGCCAGCGCGACGCCGTGATCCGCCGCACGGGTCGCCAGCATGCGATGGCGCGCGACGGACTTGCCGCGGTGGAAGGGCGAGGCGTTGATATTGATGACGATATTCGCCCCCGCCGCCGCGATCCGGCTGACGGGTCCGCCCGGACTCCAGATGTCCTCGCAGATGCTCAGGCCGATCGCCGCTTCACCGAGCATCAGCAGCAACTCGCCCTGACCGGCGCTGAAGTAGCGCAGCTCATCGAAGACGCCGTAGTTCGGAAGCCGCTGCTTCCGATAGGTATCGACCCACTCACCATCGTGCAGCACGGCCGCGGCGTTGTAGAGGTCGACGTCGCGATCCACGAATCCCACGACCGCGGTGATTCCCCGGGTCGAGCGCTGCAACCCGAGCAGTGTCTTGCGGTTGGCTTCGACGAAGGACGGCTTCAGCAACAGGTCTTCGGGGGGGTAGCCGGTAATCGCCAGCTCGGGGAATGCGACGATGTGCGCACCGGCATCGCGTGCGCGCTCCACTCTTTCGGCGATCGCCCGGGCGTTCCCGGCCAGATCGCCGACCGTGACGTTCATCTGCGCGAGGGCGACTCGGAGGCGGCTCATGGCGTGAAGCTAGGGGCATCTGAATTGCACGTAAACATTTAACGAGTTCGAAGCATGGGAGCACGGTAGCCTGGGAGGGCAGGAGTGGCGCGCGAAGTTGAGTTCGAGGCGGATCTGGCCGAGTCGGTCGATTTCACAACGGATCCGCAGCTGGACGAGAAGCTCGACGGTCCGACGTCGAATGAAGCATTGCACGGGCTGAAGCAGCGCGGCCGCGAGATGCTGGGCGGCGTTGCGGAACGAGGCCGGGCGCGGCTGGTCGAGGCCGCGGAACAGGGCAGGGACCGCGTCGCCGAACGGCTGTCGCATGGGGTGGAGTACCTGCGCAGCAACGACATCGAGGTGATCCGCGATGACCTGGTATCGGAAATTCGACGCCGGCCGGTACGGAGTCTGGTGGTTGCAGTCGGGACCGGATACGTGCTGGGGCGGGTGCTGAGCACACCGATTCCGCGCCTGAGGCGCCGCAAGCCGAGTCTCGGCGAGCAGATCAGCCGCGCGGTCATCAGCGGAGCGGCGGCCGTGATCGCCGCCAAGGTGCAGGCCCGGCTGATGGCGGAGGAGGCGAAGCCGGCGCGGCGGCGGAGCCGCAAGCGATCAGAGAGATAAGAGCGATGTGAGCGATGAGAGCGAGATAGGATCACCATCGCTCTTATCGCTCTTATCGCTCCTATCGCTCCCTCGCTCTTATCGCCCCATCGCTCCCATCGCTCCTATCGCACTTATCCCTCTCATCGCATCTTATTGCCTTCCTTAAACCGAAGGCAAAGCCCCGCAAGTGTTTCCAGTAATCTTTCGAATCGGCGATTTCGCGGTCACGAGCTTCGGGCTCATGATCTTCTTCTCGTTCATCGGTGGCGCCTGGATTCTGGGGAAACAGCTCAGGCGCTACGGACTGAACCCCGAGCTCGCCTGGGACATGCTCGCCTGGATTGCGATTGGCGGCATTCTCGGCGCGAAGCTCTACTACCTCGCGCTTCACTGGCAGGACCTGGTCAACTACCCGATCCGGGAGCTGACCAGCCGGGGCGGGCTGGTCTGGTACGGCGGGCTGATCGGCGGCGTCGCAGCCTACTATTTCCAGATCCGAGCCAAGAAGCTGCCGCTGGCGACCATGTACGACGCGACCGCGCCCGCCCTCGCGCTCGCCTACGCGATCGGCCGCCTGGGCTGTTTTCTGGTCGGCGACGATTACGGCGTCTACACCGACAGCTGGGTCGGCATTGCGTTTCCGGAAGGCTCGCCGCCGACTACCGCAGGCTACCTGCGATCGGTCGGCGATACGGGCGTGCCGGCCCAACTGCCGGACGGCGCGGTCGTGCCCGTCCACCCGACGCAGCTTTACGAGATCGGGCTCGCCCTCATCATGTTCGCCATCCTTTGGCGGCTGGGTGCCCGCAAGCTGAAGCCCGGCCAGCTGTTCGCTGCGTGGATGTGGCTATATTCGATCGAGCGGTTCGTGATCGAGTTTGTGCGCGCGAAAGGCGACCGCATCGCCCTGGGCATGTCGACCAGCCAGGTCGCCAGCATCATTCTGTTCGTCCTGGCGATCGTGATCTGGAAACGGCAGAGCAGCCGGCCGGAATCGGAGCGGAAGGCCGGGCCGGCGGCAGCAGGTAAGCGGGGGTAACCGCTTCCGCAGTTCCGCACTTCTCCACAATTTCATATCCTGCGGCCTGCCGACGTGGTCGGTTTTCCACAGCACGGCAGGCCGCTGAATCCACGAATACACAGCCTCACGCCATCGGCTCTAACCTGTTGGTTTACAACCGCTTATTACTGTTTACCTCACCCGGAACGCGAATGCACTTGACGTGTTTCCCACAGGGGTGCCTGGTTTCACTGTTCAGCTACTACCCATTCACATATGCATAGAAATCTCAAAAACCGAGGCGTTTCGCGTCATCGCGCTCGGCGACCGCCTGTCAGATCGCCTATTCGCGGCATTCGTGCATAACGGGATCGGTAGTTCCTGAACACTGAAACCAGGCACCGCTAGCCCGTCGTTACCGTTGGCGTGGGATGGAATCCGCAGACAGGACCAGGAAGTCACGTTCTGCGACGACGTCGCCGGAAGCTGCCGGGTCCCTGACCGTAAGCGTGACCCGGTAGGCGCCGGGCTCGATCGGCCCCAGGTCCAGCGTGACGGGCACTGCGGTCGTGGCGCCCGGCTTCAGCTCGAGCGCCCAGCCGAGCCGCGCGGGACTGCGCGGACTGCTCAAGCCGAGCTTCTGGCCCACCCAGCCGATCGCCTGGACGATAGCGGATCGGCGCCCCAGCCCACGTGTTTCCAGCTCGACCTGCACATTCCGGGTCGTTTCGGTCAGATTCTGGACCTCCGCGTAAATGCCGAAGCGACTGCCGCTCGTGATCGCGGGACGGACCAGCGGCTTCAGATGCTCCGAGCTTCGGACCTCCGGCAGCCGGCCGGTTTCGAACGGCTGCGCCAGCATCAGACCGGACAGGGTGAGGCTCCGATTTCTTTCCGGCAGCTCCAGCCGATAACGCGCACGCGCGGCAAAGCGCGAAACCGCGTCGTACAGCTCGGCGCTGTAGAAGCGGGCGTTCGGAGCCAGCGGCAGCGCGATCTCGAGAACCGCCGAGTCGCCGTGTGCGCACTCGGTACACGGTGACGCATCTACCCGTGCGATCACGTTCAGCGCCGAATCCAGCAGGAAAACGGCGCCCGCGAGCCGGGCCGTAACCAGTGAATCCGTCCGCGCGACCCCTGAAATGCGGACCTGGTCCGGAAAGACGGTCGCCTGATGAGCGAGGACCCGCATCCGGCGAATGGTCGGCGGCGCATGGCCACTGCGCGATGTGAGAGTGTCGAGCGGCCAGACCGTATCGAGGCGGGCCTCCAAGTCGAGCGCCGATTCGGGCATGGGCGGAAAGTAGGTCCGCTCGCTCGGATCCCAATGATCGGCATACTGCTCGTTCGTGCCCATCGCACCGCTTCGCCAGGAGCGCGTCGTCAGGACCGGATAGCCGAAACGGACGGTCAGCTGCTGGTCATCCGAACGCCAGGCGCCCACGCTCGCGACCCGCCGCTCCTCCAGCATGCGGGACAGAGCGAATCGCGCCAGGTGATCCGTCCACAGCTCGTTGCCGGCCGTGCTGTAGAGCGGGTCGGCGTATCGCCAGGCGCGGGCCGCGTATTCCCGCCGGCCCGCGTCGCTCAACCGGTCGAATGCCCCGCGAGCCTCACCGTCGAGCAGCCATTCCAGCGATTCGATGCGTTCCCGCTCCCGCGGCTCGAGCGTTTCGACCCAGCGCACGAGCTCGGCCGTGGCCTCGTCCGTCTGGCGGGCGTGGTGCAGGGCGAAACCCAGCACCATGTGCGTCTCCGCGCTGCCGGCCATCGCGCGCGCGTACGCGCGCGCGATCTCCAGTGCCTGTTCGGGGCGATCGGCGCGCACCAGATAACGAATCAGGGGAAAAACAAAGCGGTCCCGCCCGGGCGTCAGCTCAGCGGCTTCCGCCAGGGTCGCGATTGCCCGCTCGCGCGCGGCGGTGATCTCCGCCGGCTCGGCCGGCAGCGTTTCGCGACCGGCGTCATACGTCACGCAATAGCGGCCGACGATTTCATCGCAGGTGCCGCTGGGCGCCTCGCGCGCCGAGAAGGGTGCATGCCGGCGGACGCTGTGCTCGTAATCTCCCTCGGCGTGTGCCGCGTCACGGAAGAGGCGGGCGGTGTCCGCGGTCTGTGCCGAAGCCGCCGTGGTCGCGACCAGGAGCGAATGGGCCAGCAGCAGGATCAGGCGCATCCGTGGAATTTTTCTTGCATTTGACCGTGTATTTCGAGTGCCCTTGCATTTTAGGAGGCGTGTGGCGCGCGAACAGGTGGCAGGCGCGATCATACTGGACCGGCTAAGAGAGCGAATTGTTTCCGGCATCTATTTTGGATTGTGGCGGCCTGGTGAACGTTTGCCCAGCATCCGGGAGATCGCCGACGCAGAAGGCGTAGATCGCAAGACCGCGGCGGCCGCATACCGCCGGCTCGAGCGCGAGGGTCTGGTTCGCGTTCATCCACGCTCGGGCGTTTATCTGCGCGTCCAGCGCGCTCCGGAAGCCGCGACGCCACTCGAAAAGCTGTACCGCCGCTGGCTCGAGAATACGTATGCGCGCGCGAGCGCGCTCGGGCTCCGCACCAACACCATCCTTCATCTGGTCACCGCAGTCGCCGAAATCGAGCGTCTGCGCGTTCCGGTCATCGAGCAGGACTGGCCGCAGGCCGAAACCATCGCGGCCGAGCTACGCGAGCGGGCCGGCATCAATGCAACGCCCGTTCCGCTCTCCGCGCTGATGCGCGAGGATGCGGCGTGGCTGGAAGCACCGTTCGTCGTGACGACACCGTACTGTCGCGGCTCCGTACTGTCTTTTGATGGTGCGAAACCGCTCGTCGAAGCCACGCTGTCACAGGAGACGGTGCGCGAGCTGCGCGACAAGATTCGTGAAGGTGAGCTCGCCGTCATTGTGGCGAACGAGAGCATTGCCGCCAAGCTGCGGCCGTTCATACTGCGCGGGCACCACTTCGGCAGCGGCAGCGGCAAGATCGCCATCGTGACCGCCGGCGGTCCGGCACAGGTGGCAAGCGAGACGGAAGGCGCCCACAACGTGTTCCTCTGGCCCGGCGCACCGGCGTGGGTGCAGGATGCCATCGGCTCACGCGCTACCCTGCGCGCGCTGAACTGCATCTCGGATGAGACGCTCGCGCGCGTGCGCGCTGCCATTCTGGACGCGGCCATCGCGCGCGAACGGGATGTGATCTGGCGCGAAGCGTCGACTGCGACGACGCCTGCGCAGCAGCCGCTGCTCACCACGTCCACCGTCGTCTGAGCTCGAGCGTCGCCTGATACGACGCCGCGGCCCTGAAGACGGGTTGTGCGACCGTGTATCCCCTGAACAACCGGAACTCGTTGACCGGCTCGAAGCTGGCACGCACGGTCGTGTTCTCCGTGACCCGCCATTCCAGACGCGCGGCGAAGCTCGCAATCGCGCCCTCAGTCGCGCGGAACAGCGCGTTGACTCCCGATTCGACCGTGAGGAACACGTCGGGCGCGATCTCCTCGCCAACCACGAGCGACGGGCTGAATTGCTCGAGGCGCGCGCCACCCAACCGAATTTCGAAGATGTCGAACGACGTGCCCAGCTGATCGAGAAGCGCCTGTTCCAGCTCGAGACTGATCAGCTCCGAAAAGCCACCGACCACCGCTTCCTGCAGGACATCCTGGCCGGGGAGAAGGCCGCCGGTGCCGAGCGCGAAGGAAGGCTGACCGAACAGCAGGAAGCTGAGCAGTTCGGATTGCGGAATGGGCGCCGCCGTTTCGCTCGCGAGCGCCAGCGTCGGCGATGCGAGCGTGCCGCCGATCCGGACTTCGATGTCGAGCTGGCGACCGTTGCGATCGATGACGCGCCGGCGCGCGGTAATGTCGACGGACGGATTCAGCGCTTCAGCGCCGAAGAACCGGATATATGCGTGCTGCACCGCGAAGCGCCGCACGATCGGCCCCGCGCGCAGCACGTACGTGCCGCGGGTACCTTCCAGTTCGCCCGTGATCCGCAGTGCGTCGCCATCCTTGTTGACGATCAATGTGCCGGCCAGCTCGGCGCGCGCATCCTCCATCGAAAACCACAGGTTGCTGCCGGCGGTAACGCGCAGATCATCGATGCGCAGCGTTTGATAGAAGGGCGCATCCGCATCCTCTCCGTCGGCCTGAGGAAGCTCCGCTTCGAACCGCGCAAGCTCCGTGTCGATGGCGCGCGCGCCAGTCTGCGGAATCGGGAAGTATCCGTCCTCCAGCCTGATGGCGCCGGTCAGGACCATGGCGGTGAGCGGCCCTGCGAGCTGCACGCGACCACTCGCGCGCGCATCATCCTGGTTGTCGACGCCGATCAGCTCGAAACGATCGAGCTGGGCCGTGACAGCCAGCACCGGCCGGTCCAGCTCGCGAAATTCGATGCTGCCGGTCGCGCGCAGTCGGCCGCCGCTGCGCACCACCAGATTGTCGATCAGCGCGGCGCGGTTCTCGAGCCGGATCGTGGCATGAATCGAGTCGTACGCCTGATTCAGCCGCACCACCTGCGCCGATCCGTCGCGCACTGCAAGCGTGCCGCTCAGGATCGGAGCCTGTACCGTGCCGCTCACACGTACGTTGGTCACAAGCGTGCCGCCCAGCTGCGAGATCTCCGGACTCAAAGCCGCAAAGGGCGCGAGCGCGATGCTGTCGCTGATCAGCGTGACATTGACGGGTCCGCTATCCAGCAGCCTGGTCACTGCGGCTTCGCCGAATCGCAACTCGAGCGGCAGCTCCGCATGAAGCTGCAACCTGCCCGCCGTATCTACGCGCGCGGTGAGATTGACCGTGAGCCGGGTTCCGACATACGACGCGTCGCCGCTCAGCTGCGAGAACTGAACGTTCTCGACTACGGCACTGTCCAGTCTGAACGTGGTCGTCAGCTGCGGCACGCCGGCGATCGCGCGCACTGTCGTCTCGGTAGTCAGGGCGCCGCTCGCGAGCGGCCGGATGCCGAACAGC
>JBQTJO010000055.1:0-9118 GCA_052387015.1 Gemmatimonadota bacterium | reverse complement strand
CGAGGGCATCGGCGTCCTGTCGATTGGCGCGCTGGTCGCGTTCGTGCTGGGCTCGCTCATGCTCTACTCGCCCTTTTCGCCGCCATCGCCCGCGCTGCCGGAGGTGCATGTGAGTCTTTGGCTGATCGTCGCGGTTGCGGCGATGATGGCCGCGCTGCTGCTGTTCGTCGGTCGTGCGCTGTTGCGCGTGCGGCGCGCACCGGTAGCGAGCGGGGCCGACGCGCTGATCGGCCAGGTTGGCGTCGCGGAGTCGCGACTTGCTCCAGCCGGCACCGTGCGCATCGGCACTGAAGTCTGGAGCGCCGAACTCGAGCCGGGCGCGGACGCGATCGCGCCCGGCGCAGCGGTGGAAGTCGTCGGTCTCGAGGGCGTGATGCTGCGCGTCCGTAAACAGCGGGCGGAAAGCGCCCGACCCTCAGAGGAGGTGTAACGTGCCGATTACCGGGAACGTGATCATTGCTGCTCTGTTCGTCCTGCTGCTGCTGGTCCTCGCGGTGCTTGCCATTCGCATCGTGCCGGAATACCAGCGCCTGGTCGTCTTCCGTCTCGGGCGTTTGATCGGCGAGCGCGGGCCCGGGCTTGTGCTGCTGATTCCGTTCGTCGACCGCGGCGTGCGCGTCGACTTGCGCGAGCGCTTCTTCGATGTCCAGCCGCAGACGACGATTACCGAAGACAACGCGCACCTCTCGATCGATTTCCTGGTCTACAGCAAGGTGGTCGACGCGGTGCCCAGCGTGCTGAACGTGGTGGACCACGAAGGCGCGTCGCGCGGTATTGCCATCACCACGCTGCGTGCCGTAGTCGGTAGCATGCTGCTGGATGACGTGCTCGCCAAACGCGAGGAGATCAACGAGCGCTTGCGCGAAAAGCTGGACGAAGTGACCAACCGCTGGGGCATCAAGGTAACGGCCGTAGAAATTCGCGAGATCAAGCCGCCGACCGAGATCGAGGAAGCGATGACGCGCCAGATGTCTGCGGAGCGGGACCGGCGCGCAATGGTCACCGCAGCCAACGGTCAACGCGAGGCAACCATCCGGATCGCGGAGGGCGATCGCCAGGCGGCCATCCTGCGCGCGGAAGGCGCCGCCCAGGCTCTACTGAACGTTTTCCAGGCGGCGCGCCAGGTCGACAGCAATACAATGGCGCTTCAGTACCTGGACATGCTGCGCACGCTCGGCGCAGCGGAATCCGCCAAGTTCGTGATTCCGGCGGAGCTGATGGGCCTGTTGCGTCCGTTCGTGGACCACAACGCGGCCGCGGTGGCGAAGTAGCGATCCTGGCTACACCTGCGTGACGTGGCCGGCGTCAATGCAGGGAATACCGGAGGCGCGCCAGAGGGTCTGCCAGCGCGTGTGCACCCAGTGCTCGAACTCGCGCTGCATGGTCTCGACATCCTGCGGCAGCACGTTGGGCGATTGCGGCAAGAGCTCGAGATCGTTGCGCGCGTACGGGTCGCCATCATTCCACACGAAAGTGGCCACGCGCGCGGGCTGCGCGCCGAGCATGTCCCACTGCTCGGCGGTGACGGGTCTCGCCCAATTCCAGGTTGCGCCTCTCCATCTGCCATCTCCCGCTCGGCGGCATTCACCATGCATCTTCCGAAGGTATTGATGCTGCAACACATATGCCCTGCGCAGCGAATGGAGGATGTGAGCATGCGTACCATCAATGCGAACGAACTGAAACAGAAGCTCGATCAAAATGAGGATCTGCTGCTGTTGAACGTGCTGGATCCGCCTGCATTCGAGCAGGAGCACATTCCGGATTCTCTCAACATCCCGAACTCGGATCCGAATCTGGTGTCCGAGGTGGAGCGATTGGCCGGACGCAAGGATCGGCAGATCATCGTTTATTGTGCGAATGAGCAGTGCCACGCCTCGCCCGAAGCCGGGCGCAAGCTCGAGAGCGCCGGATTCCTGAATGTGGGCCACTTTCCCGGTGGCATGCAGGAGTGGAAGCAGGCCGGCTACGATGTCGCGCACGGCGCGGGCATGCCGACGTACTAGCGGTGTAGGGGAGGGGAGGGGAGGAGGGGTGTAGGGGAAATTGGTTTTTCGCCCCTACGCCCCTCCGCCCCTACACCCCTCCTCCCCTACGCGTCCGGCACATGGTCGCGCAGCTCCTCGAGCCACACGACCGCTTCGGAGTCGCTCGGCGCCCGCCAGTCTCCGCGCGGCGAGAGTGAGCCGCCCGAACCGACTTTGGGCGCGTTGGGAATGGCCGAGCGCTTGAACTGGCTGGTCTTGAAGAAGCGATAGAGAAAGATCTCCAGCCATTTCTTGATGGCAGGCAAGTCGTACTGGTGCCGCTTTTCGGGCGGCACCAGCTGCGGCCAATTGCCGCGCTCGCAGGAGCCCCATGCCTGTTCTGCCAGGAAAGCGACTTTGCTGGGCCGGAAGCCGAAACGCGTGATGTAGTACAGATGGAAATCCTGTAGCTCGAACGGGCCGATCACGGCTTCGCTGCTCTGAAGGGTGCCATCGCCTTCCGCCGCCGGGATCAGCTCCGGTGAAATCTCCGTGTCGAGAATCGACAGCAGCGCGTCGTTCGCCTCGTCCCCGAATCCTCCTGTCCTGACGACCCAGCGAATCAGGTACTGGATCAGCGTTTTCGGAATCGACGCGTTCACGTGATAGTGCGACATTTGGTCGCCGACGCCGTAGGTGGCCCAACCGAGTGCAAGCTCACTCAGATCACCGGTGCCGACTACCATCGCATTGTGAAAGTTGGCGAGCCGGAACAGATGCGACGTCCGTTCGCCGGCCTGCACGTTCTCGAAAGTGACGTCGTAGACGGCTTCCCCGCCGGCGACCGGATGGCCGAGATCGCGCAGCATCTGCGTCGCGGACGGCCGGATGTCGATCTCGCCCGCGGTGATGCCCAGTGCCGACATCAGGCGGTGTGCGTTGGCGCGCGTGCGCTCGCCGGTCGCAAAGCCCGGCAGCGAATAGCCGAGCACGTTGGCGCGCGGCAGCCCCAAGCGGTCCATCGTCTGCGCGGCGACCAGCAGCGCCTGTGTTGAATCCAGCCCTCCGGACACGCCGATGACGACGCGCTCGATGCCCGTGCTGGTCAGACGCTTCATGAGACCGTGCACCTGGATGCTGCAGGCCTCGAAGCAGCGCTCATCGAGGTCGCGCGCATCGCTCGGCACGTAGGGGAAGCGCTCGACCTCGCGCAGCAACGGGCCTTCGGCAGCCGGCAGCTCGAGCTCGAACCGGATTCGGCGCAGCTGCCGCACGCGCTCACGGTATTCGCTCAGCATGTCGTTGAAGCTGGTCATGCGGGCGCGCTCCTGCGTGAGCCGCTCGAGATCGAGGTCCGCCACGATGACCTGCTCGTGCGCAGCGAAGCGCTCGGACTCGGCGAGCAGGTCGTTGTTCTCGTAGATCAGCGCCTGGCCGTCCCAGGCGAGATCGGTGGTGGACTCGCCCGGACCGGCGGCCGAGTAGAGATACGCGGCAATGCATTTCGCGGACTGACTGGCGCAAAGGCGCCTGCGATACTCGGCCTTGCCGATGGTGATGTTGCTGGCGGACAGATTCGCCAGTACGGTAGCGCCGGCCAGCGCACCCCACGTGCTCGGCGGAATCGGCACCCACACGTCTTCGCAGATCTCCACGAAGAGCGCGAAGTCCTCCACGTTGACGGCGTCGAACACGAGATCGTTACCGAATGGGACGACGTCGCCCAGAAAGCTCATCTCCCGATTCACGACCCACGCGCCGGGCGTGAACTGCCGCCGCTCGTAGAACTCGCGGTAGTTGGGCAGATAGCTCTTGGGCACGATGCCCAGCACGCGCCCACGGTAGATCACGACGGCGCAGTTGAAGAGCTTGCCTTCGAAACGGAGCGGTGCGCCGACCAGGAGCACGGGCGCGAGCGCTCGGCTCTTGTCGACCAGCTGCGCGAGCGCGCCTTCGACGCCGCCGAGCAGTGCGTCCTGCTGAAACAGGTCCTCGTTGCTGTAAGCCGAAATTCCAAGCTCGGGGAAGAGCGTGACCAGCGCGCCCTGATCCGACGCGCGCCGGGCTAGCAGCAGCGTGCGCTCCACGTTGTAGGCGGGATCGGCCACGCGCACGAAAGGCGTGGCGACGGCGACGCGTACGAATCCGTGCGTATGAATCGAGTGAAACGGCTTGTCTTTTGCGACGCGGTGGTCGGCCATGAGCGTAGCGTTTTCCGATGTGGAATCGTGTGTCGATGCAACGATCATGCGCATCGGGCGGCGCATCATCCTGGGCACGCCGCTCGGTCTCGGCAAGGCGAACCCGCTCGTCAACGAGTTCTACCGCCGGGCCCGCGAGGATCCGCGCATCGAGCTTCGCATCTTCACGGCGCTCACGCTCGCACGCGTTCCATACACGTAGCTCAGCGTGACGCCGCCGTTCGCGCCGGTGTTCCCATTGCGGCCGAGCACGACGTAGCCACCGGCGGCAACGTTCACGGAGCCGGAGATGGTGTGCGGCGAGTCGTTATTCGAGGCGATGGTCCAGCCCTGCAAGTTGACGGCGGTCGTACCGCGGTTGTGCACCTCGAACCACTCGCCATCCGTGTCCGACGCGGCGCTCGGGTTCGCCATGACTTCATTGATCACGACGGTCGGACCTTCGGTTATGCTGGCCTGGGGCGGTGACGAGGGCTCGAGCGGTGAGGGGGTGCGGTCGGTACAGCCTGCGTAAAGCGCGAGAACCGAGATGACCAGCAGCGGACGGGCATTCTGCATTACGTCCTCCGGGCGAAAGCGAGTTACATCAGATCCATCTCGAAAGCGCAAAAATCGCGATGAAGCCCACCGCCATCGAGATCGCGGCCGACTGCTGGTAGTGATGCTCCTCGGCCTCGGGCACCAGCTGGGTTATCGTCAGGTAGAACATGGCGCCGGCGCCGACCGCGAAGAGGAAACCGATGATCGGCTCCGAAAGCCGGCGCAGCGCGAGCCAGCCTGCAATACTCGAAACGAACACGGCCGCGCCGACCAAACTCGTCCACCCGAGAATGCGGGCTCGCGCGCTGCCTTTGCCCGCGTGCTTGCGTTGAATGAGGGCGCCGATGCTCAACCCTTCGCCGAGATTGTCGATCGCGATCGCGAGCGCAACCAGCAGGGCGGTTCCCGGCGCAATGCTCGCGGCTACGCCGATGGTGAGACCCTCGATCAGCTCCTCTGCGCTGGTTCCGCCTGCCAGCACCGTCACTTCGTCGCCGCGCGGCCGGCGCCCCTGATAAAAGGCCTCGACTTTCCGGCGCTGCTCCGACGCCTCACCCGCGAGCTGGCCGTAGTGGATGTACAGATCGAAACCATAGACCAGCGCGAACCCCAGTACGAAGCCGACGACCGCGGTCGTCAATGACCCCAGCGCGCGCGCCTGCGGCAGCATCTCGAATCCGATGGTGGCGAGCAGCGACCCGCTCGCGAAGCCGAGCGCCGCGGACATGAAAAGCGTTGTCGGCTTGTGCCATAGCGCGACAACGCCGCCGGCGAGGGACGCGGCCGCCGCGGCTCCGGCGATCAGCGCAACTATGGAGAAATCGGTCATCGATGCGCGCGGCCTGATCGAGTAGTCTTCTCGATCGTGCAATGTGCGAGCCATGTGCAGGCAGTCGCGAGCATTGACAAGGGCACCACGCCGCCCCTACGTTTCGGTTCCACCATCCTCTAAATCCAACGCTCGCAGCGGCTTATGCTTACCAAAGTCATTCGGGGCGGAACCGTCGTTACTCCAGCTGGCACTTTCGTCGGGGATGTCGGCATCAGCGGAGAGAAAATCGCCGCGCTCGCACCGAGCCTCGACGCGCAAGGCGCGCAGATCGTGAATGCGACCGGCCACTACGTGATTCCGGGCGTGCTCGATGTGCACGTGCATCTCGAGCGGCCCTTCTGCCGCACCGTTTCGGCCGACACTTATCACACGCGCCCGCGCGCGGCCGCGCGCGGCGGCGTCACTACCGTGATCGACTTCGCGATTCCGCCCGCCGGGGGATCGTTGAGCCAGGCCGCCGACACCTGGCTGCAAAAGGCGGAAGGTAAATCGCTGATCGACTACACCTTCCACATCTGCATCACGAACTATCCGCAGCACAAAGACCAGATCAGGGGCATGGTCGAGCGCGGCTTTCCGACCTTCAAGGAGTTCATGATCTACGCGTCCGAGGGCTGGCAGTCAGACGACGCGGCCATGTTCGGCACGCTCGAACAAATGGCGGAATACGGCTCGATGCTGCTCGTGCATGCGGAATCCGCGCGCGTGCTGGACGAGCTGATCGCGCGCTATCACACGCCGGAGCTGATGCAGAAATACGGTGCCAGGCTGCACGCGATCACACGGCCGAACTTCATCGAGGCCGAAGCGATTCAGCGCGCGGTCATGTGGTCCGAGGTGACCGGCGGCCAGCTCTACATCGTGCACATGTCGACGAAGGAAGGCGCCGACATCATCCGCGCCGCACAGGCACGCGGCGTGCCCGTGCTCGCCGAGACGTGTGTCCAGTACCTGGTGCTCGACGACTCCGTGTTCGGGCGCGAGGACGGGCATCTTTTCGCGTGCTGCCCGCAGCTCAAGAAACCGGCCGACCAGGAACGTCTCTGGCGTGGGCTGAGTGGAGGCGAGGTGAGCGTGATCTCGACCGACACGTGCACGTTCACGCGCGCGCAGAAGGCGATGTGGAACGGCGACTGGACGAAGATCCCGATGGGCATGCCGGGTCTGGAAACGCTGTTGCCGCTCACCTACACCCATGGCGTGCTGGGCGGCCGCATCACGATCGAGGAAATGGTGCGCAAGCTGTCTACCAATCCGGCGCAGATCATGGGGCTGTATCCGCGCAAAGGCGCGATTCAGGTCGGCGCCGATGCGGACATCGCGATCATCCACCCGCAGAGCACGATCGCGGTGGATCCGAAGACGATGGAGGGCGGCGCCGACTGGTCGCCATTCGAGGGCTGGAATCTGGCCGGCTTCGCGCGCACGACGCTGAGTCGCGGCGATGTGATCGTCGACGATTACAAGGTGGTCGGCAAAGCCGGCAGAGGCAGATGGCTGGAACGTAGAAGCGCCGGTTTGAAGCAACCCGTAAACGTGAACGTGAACGTGAACGTGAACGAGCAATCGGTCATCGCATGAGCGCGACGGTGTTCGAGAAGGACTTCGTCGAAGTCAGCGAGGATCTTTCCAGCAGCCCGCTTTGGAATAAGGATCTCGCCCCGACTCCCCTGAACCGGCGCACCTGGTCGACTTACAACATCGCCGCACTCTGGATCGGCATGAGCGTCGTCATCACCACGTACACGCTCGCGTCGGGACTCATGTCGCAGGGCATGAACTGGTGGCAGGCGCTGGCCACGATTTTGCTCGGCAACACCATTGTCCTCATCCCCATGGTGCTCAACGCGCACGCCGGAACCAAGTACGGCATCAGCTTCCCCGTCTTGTGTCGTGCTGCTTTCGGCGTGCGTGGCGCCAACATTCCCGCCATGCTGCGCGCGATCGTCGCATGCGGCTGGTTCGGCATCCAGACCTGGATCGGCGGGCTTGCCCTCAACGCCCTGCTGACCGCCGCGTGGAGCGGCTGGGCTGCGGTTGCCGGCAACGTCTGGCTCAGCTTCGCGGCCTTCTGGCTAATCCAGGTCGCGGTCATCCTGCGCGGCACCGAAGGCATCAAGAAGCTCGAGAGCTGGTCCGCACCGCTCCTGCTGCTGGGCGGCCTCGCGCTCACGGTCTGGGCGCTGCGCGCGGGCGGCGGCTTCACGAACGTGCTGAGCCAGTCGCAGCGGCTGAAAGGCGACGGCGCGAGTTTCTGGACCGTTTTCCCCGCCGGCCTGACCGCGGCGGTCGGTTACTGGGCGACGCTGAGCCTCAATATCCCGGATTTCACGCGCTACGCGCAGAGCCAGCGCTCGCAGATGCTCGGCCAGGCGCTCGGACTGCCAACCACCATGACGCTGTTCGCCTTCATTGGCGTGTTCGTCACCGCGGCGACCGTGATCGTGTTCGGTGAGGCAGTCTGGGATCCGGTGACTTTGATCGCGCGCATTGGCAGCGCACCGGTCATTATTATCGGCGCCGTCGTCGTATTGCTCGCGCAATTGACGACCAACATGGCGGCGAACGTCGTGTCACCATCGAACGACTTCTCGAATCTGAGTCCCAAACGCATCAGCTACATCACGGGCGGTCTGATCACCGCGGTGCTCGGCATCGCGATCATGCCCTGGAAGCTGTACGCGGATGCCGCCGCATACATTTTCACCTGGCTGATCGGCTACTCGAGCCTGATGGGCGCGCTGGGCGGCATTCTGATCGCGGACTACTGGGTCGTGCGCCGGCAGCAGCTCTCGCTCGACGACCTGTTCAAGCTGGAGGGCAAGTATACATACTCGGGTGGCTACAACCCGCGCGCGGTGTTCGCGCTCGTGCTCGCGATCATTCCGGTAGTTCCGGGCTTCGTGAGGGCGGCGACGACGCCGGGCGGCATCGTCGGTAATCCGAGCATCGCGGATCACCTGTATACGTATGCGTGGTTCGTGACGTTCGCGATCAGCTTTGTTTATTACTCGCTGGTCATGAGGAAGTCTTTAATTTGAATTTGAATTTGAATTATGAATTTGATTTTTTGATTCGAAATTGACGCTGTTGAACGGCGTTTAATTCAAATTCAAATTTCAAATTCAAATTCAAATTCACATTTGAAATACACGGGAGGTAGGATGCCTAGGTTCGTAAAGGCCGGCCTCATTCAGGCTCAGCATGCGTGCAATACGGACGAATCCCTCGATACCATCTGGGAAGCCAATGTCGAGAAGCACGTGCGGCAGATCGAGAACGCCGCGCAGGAAGGCGTGCAGGTGCTCTGCATGCAGGAGATCTTCACGGGTCCTTACTTCTGCGCGGAGCAGACCACGCGCTGGTACGACAGCACCGAGCCGATTCCGGACGGCCGCACCACCAGGCTCATGCAGGAGCTGGCGAAGCAGCACCGCATGGTCATTATCGTGCCGGTCTACGAGGTGGAAGGCACGGGTGTCTACTACAACACGGCGGCAGTCATCGACGCGGACGGCACCTACCTCGGCAAGTATCGCAAGAACCACATCCCGCATTGCGCGCCCGGCTTCTGGGAG
>JBQTJO010000054.1:0-2870 GCA_052387015.1 Gemmatimonadota bacterium | reverse complement strand
ATCCCCTGAACCGCGCGCATAAGCGTGCTCACAATTGCACGAATCTGCCCGGGATGCGCGTAGCCGACGGAGTCCGGCACGATGATGACGTGCGCGCCGGCCGTAATCGCGACATCGACAATTCGGCAGAGAAACGGCAGTTCCGTGCGCGATGCATCCTCCGCGCAGAACTCCACTTCAGCCACCAGTCCGCGCGCCAGCTCCACGAGCGCGGCCGCGCGCTCGAGACACTCGGTCTGCGTGATGCGCAGCTTGTGCTGCAAATGGATCGCCGACGTGCCCAGCACAATGTGGATGCGCGAGCGCGCGGCGCCTTGCAGCGCGGCCGCGGCCGTGCGGATGTCATCGGGCGTCGCGCGCGCCATGGCCGCGATCACCGGCCGCCGCACTTCGCGCGCGATCGCCTGCACGGCCCGGAAATCGTCCGGCGAGCTGATCGGGAAACCCGCTTCGATGACATCCACGCCGAGCGCATCCAGCTGATGCGCCATGCGCAGCTTTTCCGCGGGCGTCATGCTCGCGCCGGGCGATTGCTCGCCGTCGCGCAGCGTCGTATCGAATACCGCGACCTGGTAGCTCACACTGCCAGCACACCGCTGGCGGCGTTGCGCACGGCCTCGACCAGCGGCGCCACGCCGAAGCGTATCGGGTCGCTCACCGGCAGGCCGGTCTCTGCTTCGACCTGGCTGATAACAGCGCGCGCCTCATCGATCGGGAGGGTGTCGGTCTTCAGCGAAATGCCGATGACCGGCGCCGGGCGCAGCCACGCCGCCGCGGCTTCGACCAGGCCGATCATGTCGCTGAGATTCGGCAATTGGACGAAGTCGTATTCGCCATCGCTGCGGATGCAGGAGCGCGCCACATCATGGCAGAGCAGCAGCGCATTCGGCATGCTGCCGTGCAGCAGCCCGAGCGTGACGCCGGAATATGCGGGGTGCAGCAGCGAGCCCTGTCCTTCGACGAGAATGATGCCGCCGGGACCGGTCAGCTCCGCAGCCTGCAACACGAGCTGCTCCGCCGCACCGGCAATGAAGTCGGCGATCACGGCGTCGACCGAGATGCCCCAGCCTTCGATCAGGATGCCGGTTTGTCCGGTAGCGGCGAATGCAACGCGCTCGCCCTGCTCGACGAGACCGCTCCGGATCTCGAGACCGGTCGTCATCTTTCCGAGATTACAGTCGGTGCCGACCGTGAGCACGGTGAACGCATCGACGCAGCGCGCGCGGCCCATCGCGATCGACAGCGGTTCCGGCGGCCGGCGCAGATCGCAGATCTGCACGCCTGCACGCGCCGCGGCCGCGCGGATGGCGGGCACATCGCTCAGGAACTGATGCAGTCCGGAGACGACATCGAATCCGCGCTCGGCGGCGCGCACGATCACGTCGACCCAGCCGGCAGGCAGCTGTCCGCCGCGCGGTGACACGCCGATCAGCAGCGCGGTCGGCGGCGGCTCGCCCTCGGCGAGCGCGTGCTCCAGCCCGGCCACAATCGGAATGCTGCCGCCGAAGCCCAGCACATCCTGCACGACCTTGCCGGCGTGCCTGGAATCGATGACCGCGGTGACGCGCTCCGGGAAATAGCGGATCGCGCTGACCGCCGTCTTCGAGGAATGCACGCCGAACAGGTTTTCGGCGAGAATGACATAAACTGCACGCGACAATTCCATTGGTTTCCTCAAGTAGCCATCGTGACCGCGCCGGTGGCGGCCGAGCCGACCAGGCGCGCGTATTTTGCCATGACTCCTGATTCATAACGAGCGGGCGGCGGACACCAGCCGTCGAGGCGCGCGGCAAGGTCGGCAGCACTCAGCTCGACATCGATGCTGCGTTTGGCGACGTCGAACACGATCACATCCCCATCGCGCAGCGCGGCGATCGGGCCGCGCAGCGCGGCCTCCGGTGAGACGTGCCCGGCCATCAGACCCTGCGTAGCGCCCGAGAAACGACCGTCGGTGAGCAGCGCGACATGTGCGCCCAAGCCTGCGCCGACCAGCGCCGCCGTCACGCCGAGCATTTCGCGCATGCCCGGGCCGCCGCGCGGGCCTTCATAGCGAATGACGATCACGTCGCCCTTCTGAATGCTGCCGTTCGATACGGCTGCGAACGCGTCCTCTTCACGCTCGAACACGCGCGCGGGACCGCGATGATGCATGCGCTCGTGACCCGCGACCTTCAGCACCGCGCCTTCCGGAGCGAGGTTGCCCTTCATGATGACGAGCCCGCCGAACGGCTTGAGCGGCGCGTCATTGCCGCGCACCACCTGCTGGCCGGGCGTTTCGCCTGCATCGGCCGCTTCTTCCGCGATGGTGCGACCGGTGACGGTCGGCGCGTCTTCGTGAATCAGTCCGGCGTCGAGCAGCCGGCGCAGGATGACGCCGACGCCGCCCGCGCGATGCAGATCGACCGCCGTGAATCGGCCGCCCGGCTTCAGATCCGCGAGCAATGGCGTGTTCCTGCTGACGCGCTCGATGTCGTCGATCGTGAAATCGACACCCGCATCGCGCGCCACTGCGAGCAGGTGCAGCACGGAATTGGTGGAGCCGCCGGATGCGACGACGGCAGCAGTCGCGTTCTCGAGCGATTTGCGCGTGATGATCGAGCGCGCGCTGACGTTGGCGCGCACCAGCTGCACGGCCAGGCGGCCGCATGCGCGTGCGACGTCCTGCTTGTGCGCGTCGAGCGCGGGCACGCTGCCGCTGCCGAGCGGCGAGATGCCCATGGCCTCGAAGGCGGTCGCCATCGTGTTGGCCGTGAACTGTCCGCCGCACGCGCCGGCACTCGGGCATGCCACGAATTACAGCTCGTGGAGGTCCTTGTCGCTCATGCGGCCGGCCGAGTGCATGCCGACGCCATCGAAGACGTCCTGCACCG
>JBQTJO010000053.1:0-8141 GCA_052387015.1 Gemmatimonadota bacterium | reverse complement strand
TCGCGTGTGGCGCCGGCGACAGCGGGATCCCGCCGGATTGGGCGGCAACCGCCAACCGGCCGGGCGTTCACCGTGTGATGGACTTCAGCGACCGCACGGTCGACGATTTCGCGCGGCTGGTCGCGGCAACCAAACGCGCCCGCGATGTCGCGATCGCGTCCATTCACTGGGGCGGCAACTGGGGATTCGAGATTCCGCCCGAGCACCGCCGCTTCGCTCACGCGCTCATCGATCGAGCCGGCATCGATCTGGTGCATGGCCATTCGTCGCATCACCCCAAAGCGATCGAGATCTACCGCCAGCGGGCGATTCTCTACGGCTGCGGCGACTTCATCGATGACTACGAGGGCATCAAAGGCTACGAGGAATTCCGCGACGATCTGGTGGTCATGTATATCTCCCGATGCTCGACACCGGCGAGCTGATCCGGCTCGAGTTGATGCCGCTGAGCTTCCGCAGATGCCGGCTCGAGCGCGCCTCAGCGAAGGATCGCAAATGGCTGCTCGGCACACTCGACCGCGAGTGCCGCCGCTCGGACAGTCAGCGCGGATAACGAGCTGCTGGTCCTCTCGAGCGAATGATCGCTATCGCTCCCATCGCTCTCATCGCTCCCATCGCTCCCATCGCTCCCATCGCTCCCATCGCTCCCATCGCTCCCATCGCTCTCATCGCTTCCATCGCTCCCATCGCTCCCATCGCTCCCATCGCTCTCATCGCTTCCATCGCTCCCATCGCTCTCATCGCACCTTCCCCCAGGTCTCCACCGTACCCCAGGCACCCGCACGCAGGACCTCGAGCTGCACGACCTGGCTGTGATCGACGAACAGGTTCACGTCACGGCCGAACGTGCGTACGTACCATTCGAACACGCGCGGCTCGGCAGCCTCGAAGAGCAGCTTCTCGAGGCCGATGCGCTGCACGAACAGGTCGATGACAGCCGTGCGCCACTCCGGAACCTGCTCGGTGATGCCTTCCGACTCGAGCATGATCAGGTCGGCGCCCGCCTCGAGCGCGCGTGCGGCGCGCCGGATCGCCAGCTCCGGATCGAAGGTGCCGGCGCGTGCCAGCGCCGCGGGCGTGCTGCCGCCACCGGCGCCATGCTGAATCCCGACCTCCGCGATCACGCGCAGCCCGGCGGCCATCACGCGTTCGATGAGACGCACGAAATCATCGTCGGCCATCGACAAAAATCCGCTCGACACCTCGACGATATCGAAGTGCAGCGCGCGACACACGCGCAGATACGGCTCGACGTGCTGGTCGCCCCACGCGATCACGCGCTCGATGAAGCCGCCGGTCGAGACTGCGACCTTGTGCTGGTGCGCGATGTCGTTCAGGCGGCGCACCGAAGCCGTCTCCATGATCGCGAATGAGCCGCCGGCGTACTTCAGAAGATCGATCCGGTCGCCGACAGCCGCGAGGAGGTCCTCGAAGTAATGCGGACCGAGCGGCGAGTAGTACGGACCCCGCATCGCTGTGATGCCGCGCGTACGCGGCTTGGGCGGACGTGGCTCGAGTGGCAGAAACGAGAAGGCGCTGCGCATATCCACACCCCGGCTGAGGCAGTTCGTGCGCGTGCGTGTAAGTCCCGTGCCACGAACGATGCCGGCGCGGCATTCGGCGTGCGGTGCATGCGCGCAGACCACACTCAAAGGAAGGAGTGCAGCCATGTCGAATATCGAACTCTCGGCCGCTGAGGCGGCGATTCTACGAGACATTCTGAAGCACGATCACAACGCGCTGCTGCTCGAGCTGTCGCGCGCGGAGAGCCTCGAGTACAAGGAGCTGTTACGCCCGCGCGAGGCGGTGGTGACCAAGGTGCTCCGGCAGCTCGACGCCTACAGCTCCGTCTAGGAGCGCCGGCTCAGCGGCTGCGCCACGCGTCCGGATCGAAGCTCGCCTCGTCGGGCATGCCGGGCTCGCCGATCGGGTCCTCATCGCTGCCGGACACGCCGCCGCCGATTTCCTCGTCGCCGGGCTGCGGCTCGAGGCCCGTGCCGCCGCCCTCCGAGTAATCGGCCGGGCCGCCGGGCCGCTTCCAGTCATCGGGAATGTCTTCGACCGGCTGCTGCCGCTTCTCGTCCGCCATGTGAACGCCTCCGGTTTGATCGTGGACCCGGGCCACGCCCCGGACATGACGAACCGTATCCACCACCTCATCGTGCTGGTCGGCCGGTATGCTTCCGCTGAGCGTGACCGCGCCCTCCGCGGCCGTGACCTCGAGTCTGCCGATGGAATCGACATGGTGGCCGAGCTCAGCGCGTACGCGCTCCACCAGCTGCGCATCCGGCACCGGCTCGTCCTTCAGCCGGTTTTGGAGCTCGGCCTTGACGCCATATGTGCGATTGCGCAGGTCACGCCGTGCAACCTCGAGGTCGCGGCCGACGTCGCGCAGCGTGCCTGCCGTCTCATCCCGCAGTTGAGCGCGGCGTGCCTTGCCGCGGTGAGGATCCACGAAATACATGAAGGCTGCACCGATGCCCACACCGGCGAGCAGGGCGAGCGCTTCGTTTGTACGCGTATCCATGGCCATGTCCATGCCTCCGGGAGCGAGTTGCTACTAAGGAGCTGAACCGCAAGGAACACGCCTTTTTGCCGTGCTCCGGCCGCGCGCCGGCGATACGACTCTAGACTTCATCGCGCCCGTGACGTAATTCTGTTCGGCACGGGCTGAACCCGCCCAAATCTCACCCAGGAGGACACCGTGGTAGAATGGCTCGCACCGATTGCGCTTTTCTGGACTATGACGGCTCTGTATCTGGGCGGCTTTCCTCTGCATATCGAAGATCGCGGCAGTTTCCGGCAGGTCGCCGGCGTAGTCGTCACGTTCGCGCTGTACCTGCTCGTGTGGTTCGGGCTGCGCGCCGGGTTGCGCGGCAGTGTGGGTACGATCGGCGCGGTGGCACTCGCGTGTTTGATCACGACGCTCCTGCTGCCGCTGCTAGCACGCGGCGCGTTCGGCGTGGTCGGCGTGCGCATCACGAAGGCTGCGGTCCAGCACTGAATGCGATGAAGTTCGAGGAGCGCACCATTGCGGGTGTGCGCGTGCGGATCGACCGCACGTTGTGTGTCGCCTTCGAGACATGCATCGACACTGCGCCTGAGGTTTTTCGCTTCGACGATGAAGGCATCGTGACTTTCGTCGACGCCGCGCCCGCGCTCACGCGCGAGCGCCTGATCGAGGCGTGCCGGTCCTGTCCTGTCGATGCATTGAGCCTGTTCGACGCAACCGGCGTCGATCTGCTTGAGGGCTCCTGATCCATGCGCAAATTCCGCACGTACCACCAGGTCGGGCACGACACCGGCTCGCGTATTCTCGAGCAGGTGCTGGAGCAGCGTGAGCGTCTCGCGCAGCGGCTCGCCGGCGTGCGCGCGGTCATCGCCGTGGCGAGCGGCAAGGGCGGCGTGGGCAAGAGCGCCATCACCGCGAACCTCGCGGTCGCACTGGCCGCGCGCGGCGCGCGCGTCGGGGCGCTCGATGCGGATCTGAACGGACCCTCGCTCGGGCGCATGCTCGCAGTGACAGGCGCGCGCCTCGTGGACACCGCTGCCGGCGTGCAGCCGGCGGCCAGCCCGAGTGGCGTGTCCGTCATGTCGATGGATCTGCTGCAGCAGGACGAGCTGCCGCTGCGCTGGCGCGCGCCCGCCGGTAGCGGCTCGGTCTGGCGCGGCCTCGCCGAGACGGGCGCGCTGCGCGAGTTCATGGCGGACGTGGCATGGGGCGAGCTGGATTACCTGCTGATCGACACACCACCCGGCGCCGATCGCATTGAACGGGTGCTCGAGCTGCTGCCGGATCCGCAGCAGGTGCTGCTCGTAACGACGCCGGCCGCCATCACGCGCTTCGTGGTCGAAAAATCTGCGCGCCTGCTGCGCGACGCGGGCGTCGGCTGCTGCGGTATGGTCGTCAATATGGTCACTGACGAAACGGCTGCCGAAACGTACGGTGATCTCGAGACGTGGACGCAGGTTGCACTGGATCCGGCGCTGAGCCGGCTGACCGACCGCGGGGCGCCGTACGTGCTCGAACTGAGCGCTGCACCCGCCGCCCGCGCGCTCATGCAGCTCGCCGAGCGGGTAGAACGTGAACGCGCTGGACGGCGGACATGAAGTTTCTGTGTCTGCGCTGCGATGAGGTCATGGCTTTTGCCGAACGACAGCTGCCGGGCGACGGCACGCTGGCCGCGGTATTCTCGTGTCCCGCCTGCGGGCACGAGCTGGCAATGCTGACCAATCCGATGGAGACGCAGCTGGTCAGCAGCCTGGGGGTCAAAATCGGTGGCCGCTCGGTGCCGGAGCAGCCGCTCGAACTGACGCGCAGCACACTCGCGGAGCCACGCGCGGATGTGTTTGCGGATCCCGAAGCCGCTGCCGGCCCGGTTGGCTGGAATGATGAAGCGATCGAACGTCTTGCGCGCGTGCCATCCTTCGTGCGCGGCATGGTCAAACGCATCTACGTCGATTACGCGCGCGACCACGGCATCGCGCTGATCACGCCCGCGGTGATGGACCGTGCGCGCACGGACCTCGGCCTCGAGCACATGTGAGCACCACAACCGATACCTCTCTCAAGTTTCGCCAGGCCGCCTTCGGCTATCTCATCGTCGGTATTCTTTATGAATCCGCGGTCTGGGTCGCGTGGCGCAACGGGCTCGCGCATCCTGCGCGCGGACCCGTGTGGCTGTGGCTGCTCATGGGCGCCGCCATCGTAGGCCTCGTCTTCTGGGCGCTTTACAGCCTGCAACAGCGCTGGGTGGCCCGCCTGATCTTCGTGCTGCACGCGCTGCGGGTGCCGACTTTCCTGAAGGGCGCCTTCCTCGCGACGGCGGATACGCGCCTGCCGGCTTCATTGTACCTTTTTGCGCTTGTCATCCTGCTGCTCAATTTGTGGCTCATGGCGCGCGCCGGGTGGGACCTGTAGTGCAGACCACGCGCCTCCCGCGTGCGTGCGCGGACGCGCGTGAGAAGGGTGTTGACACCCCGCGCTGCGGTCGAATAATGTAGCTACGCCGTTGCTGGGTCCGAAGTTTTCGCTGAATTCGCACGAAATTTCCCTTTTCTTCATAAAACGTGCAGTCCGAAAACGAGGCCGTATGTACCGCGAAGTTATCGTCCCCGTCGATAACTCGGCCGACGCTCTTTGCGCGCTGGACCGCGCCATCGAAATGTGCCGCCGCTCTGGCGGCCGCATTACCGGCAATCATGTGTATGCGGCCCGCCTGCATGACATTCGCTTCCGCCAGCTCGAGACCGGTCTTCCCGCCCAGTTCCAGACACCCGAAGAAATCAGGAAGCAGCGCAAGATCCACGACAAGCTGATCGAGAAGGGGCTGCAGCTCATATCGGACTCTTTCCTCGATCAGGCCGCGCGCAAATGCGAAGCCGCAGGCGTTACGCTGACGCGGCAGCTGCTCGAGGGCATCAATTACGAAGAAATCATTCGCGAAGTGAACGGTGGGCGCGGCAGACTGCCGAGTCTGATCGGCTTCGATCCGAACATTGCCGACAAGTACGATGGCGGCTCGCGCACGCGCAGCGATGTCCGGATCGGCGAGAACGGTCGGCTGATCGCCGAGGACGAAGATCCGGATGAAAAGCTGGCGGGCACCAGCGAGCGCGCCTACGACCTGCTGTGCATCGGTGCGCACGGCATCGGTCGCCAGGCGTACTCACAGCTGGGCGGTGTGACCTCGCGCGTGCTGCGCGCGCTCGAAAAGGATGTGCTGGTCGTCCGCGACGAGCGGCCGCTGCAGGGCGGGCGCTGGCTGGTCTGTGTGGACGGCTCGTCGTACGCGTACAAGGCCATGCGCGTGGCGCTGGAGCTGGCCCGCGAGTTCGGTGCGACGCTGTACGTCTGCTCCGCCTTCGACGTCGAGTACCACCACGCCGTATTCGGCAACATCAAGGACGTGCTCTCGGTGCAGGCTTCCAGGGTGTTCAAGTTCGAAGAACAGGAAGAGCTGCACAACAACATCATCGACAAGGGGCTGCTCAAGCTCTGCCAGGCGAACCTGAAGCGGGCGGAGATGATGCATCGGGAATACGCCGACGTCGAAATGCACACGCAAATTCTGATCGGCAAGCCCTTCCAGTGCATCCTCCAGTGGGTCGAGGAAGTGCAGCCTTCGCTCCTGATTCTGGCGCGTCACGGCGGTCACCGTGTGGACGGCACCGATATCGGCTCACAGGCGGAGAACCTGTGCCGTCTTGCGCCCACCAGTTTGCTGTTGATCGGCACGACCGATGTGCGGCCCGATGAGATTCCGTGGATCGAGGAAGATGGCGAGCAGGGACTCGAGTGGGCGCCGGAGGCGGAAGTGCGCATTCTGCGCGTGCCGCCGTTCGCGCTCGGCATCGCGCGCAAGGCGGTCGAGGAGTTCGTGCTGGAGCATTACGCCAACGGCGGCGTGACCCTGCCGATCGTCACGAACGAGCGGCTGGACGAAGCCATTCGCAAGCTGCTGCCGACTCACATGCAGCTGATCATGGGCATCGGTACGGCGGAGGAGCTGGCGCTGGCGGAGGTGAAGGCGCAGCAGGCGATGGCGCGCACGGTCGTCGAAGGCAGCGATGATGACGTCGAGCCGCCGGCCGTGATCGTTGCGAAATGCCCCTACACCGGGCACGCGCAGACCCGCGAGCGCACGGCGGCGGACGCGATCGTGTGGACGGAGGAGGCGTTCGATCGGCTGCAAGCCGTGCCGCTGATCGCAAGACCGCTGGCGCGCAATACGGTCGAGAAGTTTGCGCGCGAGCACGGCGTCTGGCGTGTGACCACGCGCGTCATGGACGAAAACAAGCAGGCGATGATCGAAGCCGACACCTTCGACATGGACACCATGCTCGTGATGTTTCGCGAGCTGCAGAGCAAGCAGCTGAAAGCCGCGGCCGAAGGCGTGGACGGTCTGACGCCTGAGATGCGGCGCTTCATCGAGGAAGCGAAGGCGGCGGGCATTACGCGCTGTCCGATCCGCGATGTCGCGGAGAAGGCGAGCGCCTGTCCCGTCGATTTCAGGACGACGACGCCGGAAGCCGCCCGCGCGGCGGTCGAGCAGTACCTGAATACGCCGGTGGCCGGTGACTCCTGAGCCGATCCCGAGCGTCGTCGCGTGGAATCTGACCAGGCGCTGCAACCTGGCATGCGCGCACTGCTACATCGCGGCGGGATCGTGGCATGCCGATGATGGCGAGCTGAGTACGGACGAATGCCGGCGGATTGCGGACCAGATCGCAGCAATCAGTCCGGCGCCCATGTTCATTCTCTCGGGCGGTGAGCCGCTGCTGCGCGCCGATCTCGAAGCCATCGCCGAGCACGCGAGCGGCGGTGGCGCGACGGTGGTGGTCGGCACCAATGGCACCCGTCTCACGCGCGAGCGCATTCGCTCGCTGATGAGCGCGGGCGTTAAGGGCGTCGCGATCAGCGTCGATTCACTGGACGAGCGCTACCACGATCGCTTCCGCCACGGCGATGGCGCGCTGCGCGACACTCTCGCCGCGGTCGAGCGGCTGCGGGAGGAGCGGCTCGACTTCATCGTGCAGACCTCGCTGACGCGCGGCAATCGCGCCGAAATCGGCGCGCTCGCGGCGTGGGCAGCCGAACGCGGCGCCGTGTCGTTCAACGTCTACTTCCTGGTCGCAACCGGGCGTGGTGCGGGCATGCAGGGCCTTTCACCTGCGGAAAACGACGACGTCCTGCGTGAGCTGGCGGCGCTCGAGCGCGCCTACCGCGGCCGCATGCTGGTGCGCTCGAAATGCCAGCCGCAGATCATGCGGCACGCGTACGAGACCGATCCGGACTCGCCGCTGCTCAACTACAGCACGCGCTGCCCGTGCGGCGTGAACTACTGCCGCATTACACCGGAAGGCAAGGTGACGCCCTGCCCGTACCTGCCGGTGGTCGCGGGTGACCTGCGCCGCCAGTCGTTCGCGGATGTGTGGCGTGACTCGCCGGTTTTTGCGACGCTGCGCACGCAAGCAGTCGGCGGCAAATGCGGCCGTTGCGAGTACCGCGATGTCTGCGGCGGCTGCCGGGCGCGCGCGTGGGCGGAGCACGGCGATCTGCTGGCAGCGGACACGTCGTGCGCATACGAACCGTCCGGCCAGCGGCCGCGCGTAGCCGCGCGCGCGGTCACGTACGGCGC
>JBQTJO010000052.1:0-1824 GCA_052387015.1 Gemmatimonadota bacterium | reverse complement strand
GCCGCTGCAGCCCGCATCGCTGCGTTGCTCCTCCTCGAAATAACGCTGCTATGCCTTCGTCGTCGCGCCTTGCGTTGCGGGCGCAGCGGCCCGCTCGATGCTCAAGGAACTTCCGGGACGGGACACTAGACCCTCGTGTCGGCAGAAATGGCGCGCTGGCCGAACACGAACACGACGGCCATCAGGACGATCAGCAGGACGGCATAGGCAGCGGCCGCGCCGAAGTTGTACGCGCGCAGCTGCGACAGGATCTCGATCGAGATCGGCCGCGTGCGGTGTGTGTAGAGCAGAATCGAGGCGACGAATTCGCCTAGCGCGCTCACGAACGCGAGCAGCGCGCCGGCGGCCAGCCCCGGCAGCACGAGCGGGAGCACGACGCGGCGGGCTGTCGTCATGCGGCTCGCGCCCAGCGAAGCCGACGCCTCCTCGAGCGCCGGATCGAACTGCGCGAAGCTGGCCTGGGTGGCGCGCGTGACGAGCGGAATGTTCCGGATGAAATAGGCGAGCGGCAGAATCAGCGAGGTTCCCACCAGTATGAATCTCCCGAGCAGCGGATCGCGCACGCTGAACATCGACGCGAGCGCGATGGCCAGCACCGTGCCCGGCAACGCCCACGGCAGAATGATCAGCCCGCTGACCAGCCACTTGCCGCGTGCCTTGCTGCGTGTGAGCAGATAGCCGGCGAGCAGCGCGAAAACCACGTTCGCGATGGTGGCCGCGGTCGCCATGTTGAATGAATTGATAATGGGGCGCAGCGTCTCGGCCCGGGTGAAGACCTGCCTGTAGCTCTCGAGCGAGTAGCTGGGCGGCATGAACTCGGTCGTCCACGTGCCCTCCGGCACGAAGGAGACGAGCAGCACGGTCAGATGCGGCAGGATCAGGAACAGCGCGATCAGGCAGCCGGCGATCATCAACGCGAACCGCGCGGCCGGTGAATGTTCTATCCTGCGGATCGCGCTCGTGCCCTTCGCCGCGCCGGTGTAGGTGCGCCCGCGTTCATAGCGCTGCAGCCAGATCAGGAAAAAAATGGAGGCGAGCGCGAGAAAGACAGTCTCGACCGCGGCCATGCCCAGCTCGCCATTCAGCTTGCTCGCGAACACCTGGGTCGTGAGCACGCGGAAGCCGCCGCCGAATATGTACGGCGCGCTGAAGGATCCCATCGAGGTCATGAAGACGAGCAGCGCCGCACCGCCGATGGCCGGCGCCAGCATCGGCAGCGTGACGCGCAGCCAGGTCCGTGTGCGCGATGCGCCCAGCGCGGCGGCCGCTTCGAGGGCCGCCGGATCGAGGCGCGCAAGGCCGGCGATCACGAACAGGTAGAAGTAGACGTACATCGTGTACGCGTGCACGAGCAGCACGGCGCCCGGCCCATTCAGCCGCCAGGGCGGATTATCGAGCCCGAGCAGGAGCTGAATGCCGCGTGTCAGGAACCCGGTTTCGCCGTAGAGGAACAGGAACGCGATCACGCCGACCAGCGGCGGCAGCAGGACCGGCAGGGAGGCGAGCGCGCCGAGCACGCGGCGGCCGGGGAAGCGGTAGCGCGTGAACAGGAAGGCCAGCGGCACGCCGATCAGCGCCGACAGCACCACGCTGCCCGCGGAGATCCAGACGCTGTTCCAGAGCGCGCACAGCTCGGCGGCGCTGCCGAGGAAGGCGGCGTAGTGCACGAGCGTGAGCCGACCATCGTCGAGCAGGCTGTCGGCCAGCACGAAGAGATTCGGGTAGAGGACCAGCCAGAGCAGCAGCGCGCTGAGGGCGGCGGCGAGCGCCAGCGTGCGCCGGTCCCCGTGGGACGCGGCGACGCGGCGACGCGGCGACGCGGCG
>JBQTJO010000051.1:0-1965 GCA_052387015.1 Gemmatimonadota bacterium | reverse complement strand
GACCCCAAGCTGAGCGAAGCGCTGGCCGGCGTTGCCGACGTGTACGTCAACGATGCATTCGGCTCCGCGCACCGCGCGCACGCCTCGACCTGCGGCGTGGCGGAAGTCATGAAGGAGGACGGCAAGCCGGCCGTGGCGGGCTTTCTCATGGAGAAGGAGCTGCGCTTTCTGGGCGATGCGCTCGCGAATCCCGAGAAGCCGTTCGCCGCGATTCTCGGCGGCTCCAAGATTTCGGGAAAGATCGATGTCATCGAGAACCTGCTGCCGCGCGTGGATCATCTGCTCATCGGCGGCGCCATGGCGAACACCTTCTTCCGCGCGATGGGATTGGAGACCGGCGGCTCGCTGGTCGAGGCGGACCGGCTCGAGCTCGCGCGCGAGCTGATGGAGCGCGCCGAGACGAAGCTGCTGCTGCCGGTGGACGTGGTGGTCGCCGGTGAAGCGAAGAGCGGCGTGCGCGCCTGGACCCTCGCCCGCAACGAGGTGCCGCCGGAAGGGAAGATCTTCGACATCGGGCCGAAGTCGGTCGCGAGCTTCCGTGATGTGCTGTCGCGCGCGCGCACCGTGCTGTGGAACGGTCCGGCCGGCATGTTCGAGATTCCGGAATTCGCGCATGGAACGGATGGCGTCGCGCGCGCGGTCGCCGACGCGACCGACGCGGGCGCGACGACCATCGTCGGCGGCGGCGACACGGCCGCGGCGGTCGAGGCCGCCGGCGTGGCCGACCGCATGACGCACGTTTCGACGGGCGGCGGCGCCTCGCTCGAGTTCCTGGAAGGGAAGACACTCCCGGGCGTCGCGATTCTCGACGACAGGGTGGCGTGATGCAGACAGCACCGCGCTGGCCGACGCCCGTGATTGCGGGCAACTGGAAGATGAACAAGGGGCCGCACGGCGCGCGCGAGTTCGTGCGGGAGTTCACGGCCCGATACGCGCCCCTCGATTCGAACACCGTCATCCTGTTTCCTCCCGCCGTATCGCTGGCGGTCATGCGTGACGCGCTCGACAGCCGGCGCGACGTGCACCTGGGCATTCAGAACATCCATTGGGAAAAGGAAGGCGCGTTCACCGGCGAGACCAGCGCGGGCATGGCCCAGGATGCGGGCGCCGAGTTCGTGCTGATCGGACATTCCGAACGGCGGCACATCTTCGGCGAAACCGACGAGCAGGTCCATTGCAAGACGATGGCGGCGCTGGCTGCCGGGCTGACGCCGGTGATTTGCGTCGGTGAGACGCTGGATGAGCGAAAAGCCGATCGAGTCGAAGACGTGATCTCGACGCAGCTGCGGTCCGCGATTGCAGGTTTCACGTCCGACCAGGCGTTCGCGTTTCTGATTGCCTACGAGCCGGTCTGGGCCATTGGCACCGGTGTGACCGCGACGCCGGCGGACGCGAGCGCCGCGCACGCCGTGCTGCGCTCTCTATTGGTGGGGCAGCTCGGCCAGGAGGGCGAACAGGTACCGATCCTGTACGGCGGCTCCGTCAAGGTGGAGAATTATCAGGCGCTGCTCGCGGCCGATCAGGTCGATGGCCTGCTGATCGGCGGCGCCAGTCTCGATGCGGAGGGTTTCGCCACGATCTGCCGCCCATAAGTTGACAAAAGCGGCCATTTTCAGCGATTTTTACTGGCTGTACCACTGTTTATTTCAACCGAGAAATCAGAATCGTGTACCCACTGTTTTTGACTTTGCTGCTTCTGGACGGCCTGCTGCTCAGCGTCGTCGTGCTCCTGCAAGCCGGTAAAGGCGGCGGCCTCGCCTCGATGGGCGGTGGTGCCGGCACGGACACCCTGATCGGAGGCCGGCAGGCGGCCACGATCCTGACGAAGACGACCTGGGTGACCGGCGTGCTCTTCCTGGTGCTTTCGCTGGTGCTCGCGATCCTGTCGACGCGCGCTCAGCAGCCCGAATCGATTCTGCGCGAGGAGTTCCGCGCTACCCCGGCCGCAGCGCCGGCTCCGGTTCA
>JBQTJO010000050.1:0-8251 GCA_052387015.1 Gemmatimonadota bacterium | reverse complement strand
TCGGAGCAGGCCCGGTCGTCTCGTACAGCGTCGGGAAGCCTGCTGTCCAGCTGTACTATAGCCTGACTGGCAATCATGCTGACGGATCGCCGTTCAATCTGCCTGATGCTTCGCTCGACGGTGCCGGACAGCTGGTGTTCGGCGGTTCCGGCTCGCTGGTCTGGGCTCAACAGGACGTGACCTCGCCCGACGTCAATGTGACGGAGTACGTGCTTACGCCTCCGAGTGCCAGAACCGTCTTCAGCATGGCCTACGATCTGGACTTGGGCAGCTCAGCAGCCGACGATCAAAGTGGCTACGACCCGGCTCGGCAGCTGGTCTATACCTATGATGATGATGGCGCCGCGGGCGTGGTGATCAGACGAGCCGGATCAAACGCGATCGAAGCGGTGACACAGTACGGAGCAAAGCGCTTCGCACCTTCCACGTCGGATCGCGTGTGGACGGCACAACGGAACGCGGGCACACACCTGCTGACGGGTCGTGATGACGTTCAGTTCCTGATCTCCACCGCAGGCGTCAGTGTGACAACGGCGTTCACGGTCTACTTGCTGAGAAGTGCGGATGTGGCCTCTCTGAAGACACTTGCCGATCAGATCATCGCAGGAAAGATCTAAGCAATTTCTCGAGCAAGCCGGCACCGCCGAAAAGTGGGCGGCGCCGTCGGGCTCCCTTGCGCGCCTATATCCGGCAATCAGCTATTCGAAGATTCAGCCGCGGCGAGCGCTATTCAGTAGCGCAGCCTCATTTCAAGGTCCGGATCCGGCTGCACGAAAACCGTCTTCGCCCGCTCCATGATGACAGTGCCCGGCGGTGAGCGACGCGGCTTGCGCACGTATTTGCGGCGCGTGTAGTCCACCGGCACCGTCTTCGACGTGCGCGCGGCCGAGTGAAATGCCGCCAGCATGGCCGCCTCCATGATGTCCTTCAGCGCCGGATTGGCTTCAGGCTCGTTCCAGCGAAGCACGACGTGTGCGCCGCCCACGTGACGCGCGTGCAGCCAGATGTCGCGCGGTGAAGAGTGCACGAGCGTCAGCTGGTCGTTCGATCTCGCGTTGCGTCCGACTCGCACTTCCAGTCCGCCCGAAGTCCGATACCGCCGGTAGGGCAGTCGCTCGTGCGGCTGCGGTGCTCTCGCGACCGGTTTTTCGGCGATCTGTTTCAGGTCGGCGGCGCTCAGCTCGCCGCGCCGCGCGCGCTCGAGCATGGCCGAGATGCGCACATGCTGCTGTTCGGCTTCCGCAATCAGGCCGGGCATGCGCTTGAGCGCGCGGTCCTGCTTGCGCGCGTCCGCGTAGAAGCGCTGCGCGTTATCGATGGCGGAAAGCTGCGGATCCAGCTCGATTTCGACGTCGCCGCCTTCGAATCCCGGCAGCGTCACGCGCGCAACGCCCCTGGTCACCGACGCGGCATAGGCGAGCAGCAGATCACCTCTGGCTCGCAGCGTCTTCTCCATGATATCCGCGTTGCCGATTTCACTGCGCAGCCTTTCGATTTTTCTTCCAATCGCGCGCTGCCGCCGCTCGAGCTCTGCCACCACGGCTTCACCCGAGCCTTCACCCGACGCCGCCGCGATGGCGGCCAGCAGCGAATCGAACCGGCGCGCCTGCTGCTGCCAGAAATGGTGCGGGTACGGCTGGTTCGACTCGAGCAGCGCCGGCCGCGGCGCCTCGTCCAGCATACGCCGGAACTGCTCTTCGTCGAGCGATTCGTTGAGCGGACTGCGGAACGCGCTGCGCTCGGCGGCCGGCCGCTCGGGTGGCACGTACGTCTGACCGCGGCGGAAGCTGCGGCCGCTTTCGCGCAGCTTGAGGACGCGCAGCACCTTGCCCGCGTGGTCCAGCGCGATCGCGTTCCACTGGTTGGTCAGCAGCTCGACAATGACCGTGAACGTAGCGTTTTCCTTTCGTTCGCCCGCCAGCCCGACGATCAGCACGCGCTCGTCGTGAATTGCGCTGACGGCGGCGACGCGCGCGCGCTTCGGCAGGATGGCGGAATCCGGCAGTGGATAGAGCGGGGCAGTACGAAAGAGTCCGCCGCGCGCGGCGTGGAGCTCCCATACCAGCCGGCAGTCCTCCGCGTCGATGACGACGCGCTGCTCGGTCGAGTCGAACTGGATGGCGTTGACCGGCCGGCCCTTCAGCCCGGCTTCCAGCTCGCGGGCCAGATGATGGACCAGAAAAGAGTCGTATCTTATTGTGTTTGACACCCTTAAATCATGCGCGTAGCTTGCCGCCCAAGGCAATGAGCACGACCGGTTCGTCCCATCCGCAGCGTGTTACCGTGCGCGACCTGCTCGACATGAAAAAACGTGGCGAGAAGATCGTCTGTCTCACCGCATACGACTATCTCTTCGGCAGACTCGTGGATGAAGGCGGCGCCGACATTGTCCTGGTCGGCGATTCGCTGGCCCAGGTGGTGCTCGGCTACGATTCCACGATTCCGGTCACGCTCGCGGAGATGATCCATCACTCGAAAGCGGTACGGCGCGCGGTTCAGCGCGGTCTGCTGGTCGTCGACATGCCTTTCATGAGCTTTCAGATCTCACCGCAGGAGAGTCTGCGCAACGCCGGCACCGTTCTCAAGGAAACCGGCTGCGAGGCGGTGAAGCTGGAAGGTGGTGACGAGCGCACCGCGGAAACGGCGGCCACGCTCGTGCGCGCCGGCATTCCGGTGATGGGTCACATCGGGCTCACACCGCAGTCGGTGCACGCGATCGGCGGTTACCGCGTGCAGGGGCGCGAGCAATCGGAGGCGAAGCGGATTCTCGAAGAGGCGAACCGGCTGGAGGATGCCGGCTGCTTCTGCATCGTGCTCGAGCTCATGCCCGCCGCTCTGGCCGCCGACATCACGCGCTCGGTGCGCATACCGACCATCGGCATCGGCGCCGGTCCCGCCTGCGACGGCCAGGTGCTCGTTCTGTACGACATGCTCGGACTCAACGACGGCTTCAGCCCCAAGTTCCTGCGGCGCTTCGGCGCACTGGCCGACGACAGCCGCGCCGCCATTGCGGGCTTCGTCAGCGCGGTGCGCGACGGCAGTTATCCCGCGCACGAGCACTCCTTCGACTGAGCCGTGCGGATCGAGAAAACGCGGCGCGAGCTGCGCAGCGTCCTGGCTGCGGCTCGCGCGCAGGGCAAACGCATCGGCTTCGTGCCGACCATGGGCTACCTGCACGAGGGTCACCTCACGCTGATCGATCACGCCCGCAGCCACGGGGTCGTCGTCGTCATGAGCATCTTCGTCAACCCACTCCAATTCGGGCCGAAGGAAGATCTCGCGACCTACCCGCGTGATTTCGAGCGCGATCGCGCGCTCGCCGCCGAGCGCGGCGTCGATATCCTGTTTGCGCCGAGTGCGGACGAGATGTATCCGGACGGACGCCCGGAGGTGACGGTGGTCGCGACCGAATTGTCGCGCCAGCTCGAGGGTCACTTCCGGCCGGGTCACTTCGAGGGCGTGCTGACCGTGGTCGCGAAGCTGTTCAACATCGTGCAGCCCGATGTTGCTGTTTTCGGTCAGAAGGACTTTCAGCAGTCGGTGCTGGTGAAGCGCATGTGCGCGGATCTCGACATTGCGACCGAGATCGTGGTCGCGCCCACCGTGCGCGAGGCGGACGGGCTCGCGCTCAGCTCGCGCAACGTCTACCTCGAGGGCGCGGATCGTGAGCGCGCGCTGCTGCTCTCGCGCGCGCTGCGCGCGGCGCGTGAGAGTTATGCCGCGGGCGAGCGCGAGCCCGCCAGCATTGTCGAACGCGCGCGCGTCGTGCTGGCCGCGGATCCGAACGTGCAGGTGCAGTACGTCGAGCTTTCCGACCCGCACGATCTGGCTACGCCGGAGCGCGCCCAATCCGGCAGTGTCATTTCGGTCGCCGCCATCGTCGGCAGGACGCGGCTGATCGACAACATGACGTTGGGCGAGTGAACGGGCTGCCGGCATGGGCGGTCGTGGGACCGGCCCGCCGCGCGCACAGCGAGCGCGTGGTCGCGCTGGTTACCGACTGGGCGGAGCGGCTGCAGCTGTCCGCCGCCGAACGGGAGCGCTGGGTCGCCGCCGCCTGGCTGCATGATGCCTTGCGCGACGAGACGCCCGCGCGCCTGCGCAGCTCGGACCTGCCTTCCGAATTTCACGACTGGCCCGATCTGCTATTACACGGTCCCGCCGCGGCCGCCCGCCTGCGCGCCGGCGGTTTCGCCGATGAAGGCATTCTGCGCGCGCTGACCTATCACACGGTCGGCCACCCCGACCTCGATGCCGCGGGGCGCGCGCTCTATCTCGCCGATTTCCTCGAGCCCGGCCGCACCTTCGACCCGATCGGGCGTGCCGTCATGCGCGCGCGCATGCCGCACGAGCGGGATGCAATCTTGCGTGACGTGCTGCGCAATCGCCTCGCTCACATGCTCGCATCCGGCAGGAAGATTCGCGGTGAAACGCTCGCGTTCTGGAACCACGTCGTCCGATAGAAAGCCGCGCGGCCCGACGCTCGTGCTGATTGCGGCGCTGGCGGTCGTGCTCGCGTTCGCGGGCTCGTTCATTTTCGGCCTGCGCACGCCCGACCGCACCGAGGTGCCGGCGGAAGCGCCGCCGGTGCCCGCGCCGAGCCAGCCGGTGGCGGTGCGCGACACGCGCGTGCGCGTCGAAGTGCTCACTGGGGCGGGCCGGTCCGGACTCGCGCGGCTCGCGACCCAGCGGCTGCGCGCAGCCGGCTTCGATGTGGTGGAGTTCGGCAACGCAGGCAGCATGCACGCGAAGTCGCAGGTGCTCGACCGCGTCGGCAAGCCGCAAGCCGCGCGCGCGGTCGCGCAGGCGCTCGGCATCACGAGCACCGTCACCTCGATCGATACTACCCGCTACGTCGACGTGTCGGTGATTCTCGGTAAGGATTTCAACTAGCCTTGCGGTGGCTCAGCTCGACGAACTTGAGGTAGGGCTTGGGCGGCTCCATCGTGTGCTCGGCCCGCAGCTGTCCGCACGCGGCGGCAATGTCCTTACCGCGCGGACCGCGGATCGAGGTGCGCACGCCGCGCGCTTCCAGCGTGTCCATGAAACGATGGATCTGCTCGCGCGTGCTCGTCTTCCATTCCGGGCCGGGAATCGGATTGTACGGAATCAGATTCACGTGCGCGCCGAACGGCTGCACGATGCCGGCAAGCTCGTGCGCCAGCTCGATCGTGTCGGTCACGCCGTCGATCATCACGTATTCGAACGTGATGCGCCGGCCGCCGGCTTCGTCGAACTTCGCGAGCGCGGCCAGCAGCTTCGGTAGCGGATACTTCTTCTCGATCGGCACGATCTGCTCGCGCAGCTCGTGGTTGGGCGCGTGCAGCGAGACGGCGAGCCTGAACTGTTCCTTGCGCTCGGCCATTTCCACAATGCCCGGCACCACGCCCACCGTCGAGACCGTGATGCGCCGCGCACCAAGGCCGTAGGCGCGATTGAGCAGCGTCAATGACCGCATCACCGCCTTGCGATTCATCAACGGCTCGCCCATGCCCATGTAGACGATGTTCGTGATGGGACCGCGGCCGTTTTCCTTGGCCCAGCGGCGGGCGCCGCGGAACTGCGCGACGATCTCCGCGGGCGTGAGGTTGCGCCGATAGCCGCTCCAGCCGGTCGCGCAGAAGGTGCACGCCATCGCGCAGCCCGCCTGCGAGGAAATGCAGAGCGTGAGACGGTCCTTCACCGGAATCAGCACGGACTCGATCAGCTCGCCATCGTGCAGCTTCCAGAGATGCTTCACCGTGCCGTCGCGCGACTGCTCGATGCGCGTCGCTTCCGGGCTGGTGAAATCGAACAGCTCTTTCAGCCAGGCGCGCACCCGGGCGGGCAGGTCCGTCATCTCGTCGAACCCGCGCGCATCCTTCTGATAGATCCACGCCAGCGCCTGCTTCAGGCGATACGAGGGCACGCCGTGCTGCGCGAAGTGCGCGCCCAGCAGCTCCCCCACGCGCGGCGGAATCTCGTTCAGAAGGTCTATGCGCTCACTCATTTCAATCCGACTTTGAATCGGAAGGAGTATGCCGCACCGAAATCGCTGGCCAGGTTCTCCCTCAGCACACCGATTTCGTAGCGGCTCACGCGCAGGCTGGCGCCCACCACCGGCTCGTAGGAGCGCTCGGTGCCCGCGTCGGCAGTCGCGACGCCGGCGGTCACCGCGACCAGGGTTCGCCACGTCACCGTAGCACCCACGCGCTGCTCGACCGCGACGGCGTTCTCGCCGCCGCGCACGCCCCACCCGCCGCGCACGTCGAAATTCCTGCCGGGCGACGACGACACTTCGACACCGCCGCTGTAGCGCACGCCACCGCTCCGCGTCAGCACGCTCGCACCGAGCACCGGCCGCAGCGGCAGTGCGGGTACGAAAATGAAACCGGCGCTGAGCGAAGTCGTGCTCTCGTTGAACCCCAGCTCATCCGAGCGGTCGTAGCGGACGCCGCCGCCCGCGATCAGGTTCGCGCCCAGCGCGTGTGATACGCCGATCGCGATCTGATCCTCACCCACCGAAAAAGTAGTCTCGCCCGCATCCGGCAACGGCGATGTCGAGGTCGCGCCAATGTCGTCGATGGAGACGCGCTGATAACCCGCACCGACCGTGGTGCGTGCATCCAGCCGCCAGGATGCCGCCGCCGCGAAGCCGCCGACGCCGATGGCCGACGGCGCGCGCTGATCCGCAATGATCACCTCGCCGCGTGTGCTGCCGGTCGCGATCGCGGCCGGATTCCAGAATGCCGCTTCCACGCCACGCGTCACCGCCTCCGGCCCCGCGTTCGTGCGCAGCGGCCAGTCCAGCACGCGCTGCGCGCTGGCCGCGGACGCAAACGTCAAGATCGAAATCAGCGAGCAGGCCGCTCGCATCAGGTGCAAATCCATGGCCTCTCCGCCTGCTTGCCCGTTCTTTCGAGCACCCTGTAACTTAAACGGCTCATGACACTTTGAAACCCTGGAGCTGCATAGAGGTCCCTTTTGCTGCTGACCGAGCTGCTCACGATCGACCGAATTCGCATCCCGCTCCAGGCCACGACCAAGGAGGATCTGCTGCGGGAATTGGTCGGCGTGATCACGAGCGAAACGGCCGATCAGCAGGAGGAAGTGCTGCGCGCGGTGCGCGAGCGTGAGGCCGTGCTTTCCACCGGTATCGGCAATGGGGTGGCGATCCCGCACGGCAAGTCGCCGCTCGTGCCGGAGCTCGTGATGGCCGCCGGCCGCACCGCCGGCCCCGTGGATTTCGATTCGCTCGATGGCCAGCCGGTCCATCTGTTGTTCATGCTGGTGGGTCCGGAGACGGCGGCGGGTCCTCACATCAAGGCGCTCAGCCGCATTTCGCGGCTGGTGCGCAAGGACAGCGTGCGCGAGCAGCTGATCGGCGCGCAGACCGCAGAGGAATTCTATCGGAGTTTGAAAGAGGCAGAGGCCAATCCATAATTCGAACTGCGCTACGGGACTGCGCTACGGGACTGCGCTACGGGACTGCGCTACGGAACTGCGCTACGGGACTGCGCTACGGGACTGCGCCACGGGACTGCGTCTCTGGAGCAAAAACCGCACTTGAATGATCGTCGCGTGTTGTTCTACTGGGTTGTTGCGCTGATCGTCGCACACCTTCTCGATCCGTTCTTTTGGACCTACTTCCGAATCGAAGACATCTACAGCGAAGACTGGGGCAGAGTACTGCGCGTGCAGGGCTACACCCCGATCTGGCTGGCCGCGGCGCTCGCTTTGTATCTCCACGATCGGCCGGTGCGCTGGCGCGCGTCCATGCTCGCTCTTTCGGTAATCCTGAGCGGCATTGCGGGTGAGCTGTTGAAGCTGGTTTTTCGGCGCGAGCGGCCCTACGCGAATTTCGGCGAATACTCGTTCAGGAGTTTTGCGGACCGGCCGCTGCACAGCGGCGGACTCGCGCTTCCGAGCACGCATGCAGTGGTTGCGTTCGGCGCGGCCGCGCTGCTCGCGCGTCTGTTCCCGCGCAGTCGGTATGTCTTCTGGGGGCTCGCCTGGGGTTGCGCGCTCTCCCGTGTTGCCGCAGGCGCGCATTATCTCAGCGATGTGGTGATGGCAGGACTCATTGCATGGGGCGTGGCCTCGCTGCTATGGCGAAAAGCGCCTCCCCGTAGCGCCGTCCCGTAGCGCCTCCCCGTAGCGCCTCCCCGTAGCGCCTTCCCGTAGCGCGTTCCCGTAGCGCCGTCCCGTAGCGCCTCCCCGTAGCGCCGTCCCGTAGCGCCTCCCCGTAGCGCCTCCCCGTAGCGCCTTCCCG
>JBQTJO010000049.1:0-2010 GCA_052387015.1 Gemmatimonadota bacterium | reverse complement strand
TCTAGTCTTCTGCTAGCGCAGTAAGGTGCCGAGGTAAGGTGCCGAACTTAAGTGCCGATGTTTAGGGCCGGTTATTCCCAGGGATAATCGGCACATTTCCTTCGCTACCCGAATTCGGCACCTGATTGCGGCACCGAACATCGGCACCTAAAGGCGAAACAAATAACTCACCTTGAAGAAGAACCCGTCGTCGGTGCGGTCCAGCCCACGCAACGAATAGCCCTCCGTGCCGTCGTACCCGCTGCCGTAACCGGCGAACACGACCGTGCCCGGCGTCGGCCGATAGGAGATCAGCCAGTCGGTGCGAAGCTGATTGCTCTCGGTAGCCACCGCGCGCGCATACGAGCCGTCGGCCGCGCGCAGCAGAATCGGCTCGGCGGTCCGCGGGTCGCGCAGGCTGGCACGCTCCTGCGATTGAAGCTGCCCGACGAAACGCACGAACAGCGGCCGCGACAATTGGTATTCCAGCTTCAGGCGCGGGATGTTCGCGCTCGAGAAGCGGCTGCCGTCGGTCTCGCGCGTGAGCGCGAGGTGCGTGTAGCTGCCTTCCAGACGCATGCGTTCGGTCGGCCGCCACAACACGGACCCGCTCACGCCGAACTGATCGACGCGATTCGGCTCGAAGAACGCGGCCGTCTTGCCGAGGCTGGTGCTGAGGCTCGCGTAGAAGCTCGGGAAGCGCGGCGTGTTGATACGGATGTCGATGCCGAGCACGCCGGTCAGCCGGTCCGGCACGCTGAAGGCCACGGTATCGACGGTCGTGCCGCGGCGCTCCACCGCGTAAGCTGAATAGAATTCGGGATCGAACGAGACTGTGTGCCACGATGGCGTCACGGTCGCGCCCCAGCCGCCTCGCAGCGTGAAGAAGCTGCGAGGACTGACCTCCGTCTCGAGCGGCGCGCGGCCATCGAAGAACGCGTCGTAGTCCCACGTGCCTTCCATGCCGATGAACGTAGTCCAGTTCTCGAGCAGCGCGCCGGGCGCGCCATACATCGTGAGCCGGTTGAAGATGCGCGGCGAGACGATGCCATTGCGCGGCACGAAGCCGGAGCGTGTCTGAAAATCGGGGTGAATGCCGCGCAGGCTGTAATTAAAGCCCCAGTGCCGGCCGGTGCGGTCGGCGACGACTTCCCACAGCGGGCCGCTCAGCGTATTGCCGTTCTCGGCCGTGAAGCTGGCCGCGCCCTGCACCTGCACGTAGTACAGCTTTGCGAAGACAATGCGCGCGTCGGCCGCGGCCACACGGTTGTACGTGGTGCCGCTCTCGGTGCGATCCGTGTAGGACAGACCGACCGTGGATTGCGCGCCGACATCATGGCGCAGGCGCAGCAGATTGAACAATGGACGGCGTTCGCCCGCAAAGCCGAATGCGGCGTCGTCGAGCGCGGCGAGGTATGCCATGTTGGTCGAGCCGGCCTTGCCGGTCAGCTTCACGCCCGCCGCGGGATTCACGATCTGACGCGTGTAGATCAGCTGGTTGGGCGTGTCGAAGTTCTCGATGCCTTCCAGGAAGAACGGCCGCTTCTCCGGGAAGAAGATGTTGAAGCGCTCGTTGACGGTGACCTGGCCGATGTCGGCTTCGACCTGCGAGAAGTCCGGATTGACCGTCGCATCCAGCGTGAGATTTGTGGTTACGCCCCAGCGCGCATTCGCGCCCGCTTCCGGCTGCGTGTCGTAGCGCCAGCCGCTCGCGGACGGCTCGCCCGTCGCCTTGGTGGTCAGGAACGGATTGAGATCGAGGACGAGCCCGCGCTCGAGCTGCGTCAGTCCGTTCAGCTCGCCCGACTGTGTAAGGAACGAAGCGTTCGCGCGCAGCGCAGGCGTCCAGGTGTCCTCGTACCCGGAGTGCTGCACCTTGCGCAGCACGTTGAGCGCCCAGCTCTGCGGGTCCACAGACTGATAGCGGATGCTCTTGAAGGGAATGCGCATTTCGACTTCGTAGCCGTAGTCGGTGATGCGCCCGCTGGAAGCGAACACGAAGTCGGGGTTGAGGTCGACGTTTTCGAAACG
>JBQTJO010000048.1:0-2499 GCA_052387015.1 Gemmatimonadota bacterium | reverse complement strand
AGGAAGCAGGTCGTCCAGCTGGCCAGACAACCAGATACCGTGCTGGGCGGCCTCGCATGCGATCGGGTTTTTACGCTGGAGCTGCGCGCGCCATTCGGCGATGGTCCAGAGGATGGGCTGTACCGCTGGCGGGCGCGGAGGCAGCAGGTCCTGCCGGTCCAGCCAGGCATCGGGCAGGGCATCGAATAGCAGCAGCAGATCGAGATCACTCCAGACGTTGAAGTCGCCGCGTGCTACCGAGCCGAAGACCACGGCCGCGTGCAGGCTGCTCAGCGCACGAACCGCCGCGACGTAATCGCGTGCACCTTCCAGCAGACGCTCGCGTTCACGCCGGCGTCGTTGAAGTATGGTTGTGCTCGCCATCCTCGTCCTCCCTGGACGCTGCTTGCAGCACGGTCCATTGGGCGTCCACATAGGCCAGAACCGAATCAAGGTCCGCAAGCGCGGTTTCGACATCTTCCCGGCCAAAGTAAGCATCGGGCGGGCCCGACGGGTGTGCGTCCGGATATCGCGCCGGAATGTAGTGCCTGGAGAGCCGGCGCAAGCTGGCCGAAACCGGGCGGGGGAGCGGCTGCTCGCTCGCCGTGGCCAGCGAGTCTCCGAGTCGAACCAAATCGCAACCCCAGGCCCCGAGCCCCAAGCCGTGAAGCAGTGCCTTCATGGCGAGTTGAGCAGACTGCTCCGCGAGAAAGCAGGCCCAGTTGTGCAGGTCCGATGTCGCCTGCAAGGCCGCACTTTGCCGCGCGCCCGCCGCCGCCAGACGCCAGCGCTCGAATTCCGGATGATCGAGCATTCAGTCAGCTCTCCCTTGCGGTCGAATTTCAAAGGTTTAGCTCGAACGAATCATAATGCCTGGTTCACCCGGAGCCGAGCGCCCAGATGCAATGCGGCGGCGGTCGAGCTGTGCCTGAGCAACTACGTTTCGAATGCCATCAAATACGCTGATCCGGAGAAACCGCTCAGCTGGGTGGAGATCGCTCATCAACCGGCTCCGCCTGTCAGCAGGCCGTCAACCGCGCGTTCCGGAAAGAGGGGTCGGATGGGCATGCAGTGCGCGGCGCAGTTTCCGAATACCCGCTCGCATGCGCGTCTTGACCGTGCCGAGCGGCTCTGCCAGTTCCCGGGCGATTTCGCGCTGCGAGAGCCCTCTGAAATAGGCCAACTCGAGGACCAGACGCTGCGAATCGGGAAGCCTCGCCAGTTGTTGCTCGACCACGAGCCCCGCCCCGTCATCCGCTCCATCGGGTTCGGTCTGCGCACTCGGAGCAGAGCTGGCCATACCGGCGGCCGCGGCGCCGCCGAGAATTTGTTTGCGACGCTCACGCGTCCGCAGCCGGTCGATGGCGCGGCGACGCGTAATGGTCAACAGCCAGGCGAGCACCGTGCCGCGCGCCGCGTCGTAGCGGTCGCCCAAACGCCATACGTGCTGGAAGACGTCGGTGACCAGCTCCTCGGCATCCGCCGGGTCCTTGAGGATCGATTCGGCAAGCGTGGAAACGACGTTGCCGTAGCGTTTACAGAGTTCCTCCAGCGCACGTTCATTCCCGGCAGTGAGCCAGGCGACGAGCGTAGCATCCGCCGTAGGCGGCACGGGTGGCAGATCAATTGGCTGGCGAGGTTTCGCCGCGCTGCCGGACCGTGTCCGGCTGGTCAGATCGAGCAACGAACCGATCATCCGAGCCGGCTCGCCCTTCTCGTTCCGGCCGATGTAGCCACGGTCGGACACCAGCACGCAGGAGCCATCCAGCCGCCGGAAGCGATACTCGCAATACCATTCCCCGGCGCCGCCATTGACGGCGGCGTGGAAGTTGGCAGCCGCGCGCTCGCGGTCAGGAGGATGGATGTGGTTCTTCCACCAGAGGTATGCCTGCTCTATCCCCGGTCCGACGCTTTCCGGCGGGTATCCAAAGACGGTGCGGAGCGCTTCGTTCCAGGTCACCTTTCCCGTAACGACGTTCCAATCCCATATGGCATCCCGGGAGGCGCGCGCGAGCAAGCGATAACGCTCTTCGCTCTCCTTCAGTTTCGCCGCGGCGCGCAGGCGCTCCGTCACGTCGCTGGCCAGCACGAGCTTGGCTGGCATGCCAGCGAAATTCACCTCATGGCAGAAGATCTCCACATTGATGTACGCGCCGTCCTTCTTGCGGTGACGCCAGATGCCCGCCCGGTCGTATCCGTCCCTGGCGGTCGCAGAATAGCTCAGCAGCGCTTGCACTTCCTCCTCGGGACGAATCTGCAGGATCGTCATCTGGAGGAACTCCTCGCGCGAGTAACCGTAATGATCGACCGCTGCGTCATTCACCGCGAGAAATCGGTTCGTCGCGGTCTCGAAGACCCACATTGGCAATGGGCTGCACTGGAACAGCAAAAGGTGCAATTCACTGCTCTCCCGCAGCTCCTGCTCTGCGAGCTTCAGCTCGGTGATGTCCTCCAGCGTACCCTCGTAGTAGAGCACGCGCCCGTCGTCATCCTTGACGGCGCGGCCGCTGTCACACACCC
>JBQTJO010000047.1:0-11261 GCA_052387015.1 Gemmatimonadota bacterium | reverse complement strand
AAGGCAGGGCGCTACGCGGACCGTCGCGGAGGTTTATGCAGGATACGCTGTAAAACCGCACGGTCTTCGTAGCGCCCTGCCTTCACCCAAACTACTCGGCCCGTTTTTCAGCAGCCTGCTAGAACGTAAACGTCACGTCGAACAGTACGCTTACGGGCCGATTCGAAGGATCCCGTGCAGCGCGGAATTTCCAGCCGAGCGCCACCCGCTTGAGGGCTGCATCGTATTTTCGATCGCCGGTCGAGGGAATGATCTCGGCCTCGCGCACCACGCCGGTGGCATCGACGGCCAGACGCACGACGACGGTCTTGCCGCGTACCTTGCCCGGCGCCTGCGGCGGAATGAGCAGGACCTCGGGGGAGGGCGCGATGACGCGGCCGCGGCCGGTGCCGGGACCGATGCCCGAACCAATACCGCCGCCCGACCCGCCGCCGCTGCCGCCGCCGGATCCGGGGCCGGTGCCCGGTCCCGTTCCGCTGCCAATGCCGGTGCCTTCGCCCTCGCCGGTGCCGCCCGTAGGCGGAGCGGCCGCGGCCGCGGGCTGCGGCGGGACGGAATCGACCTGGGCCACCGTGACTGGCTCTTCCGGCACGACCTCGGGCTCGGGCAGCACTTCTTCGATCTTTTCCGGCACCAGCAGAACCGGTTCCTCCGGCGCCGGCGGCGGCGGCGCCGGTATCAGCAGGCTGATCCGCTCGCTTCGACCGCCGCCGCCTCCTCCTCCCGCGGCGCCCGCGCCGATGCCTGTGCCGGCGCCCTGGTCACCGGTAATGAGCTGAACGCCGGCCCGGCTGAGCAGGAGCGCCACCAGCACAATGAGCAGATGGATGCTGCCCGACGCGGCCGCCGATGTGGCGGTATCGCGCTTGTCCCGCTGCGGGCGGGAGAAGAAGAGGCGGCTTCCTATCACGGTCCGATTCATGGCCTGCTTTGCTACACCGCAAGAAAAAGGGCGAGCCATCGCGGCTCGCCCCCTGTTCCCGGACATCTGCCATCCGGTTAGGCCGCGGCGCCCGACTGAATCCGCATCGCGTAGAACGAGCGGTAGACGAAGACCACGGACAGCACGAAGAACACGATCGCGAGCAGCGTCGCCGCGTTCCGGCTCAGCTCGATCGCCAGCTCGACCGCAAGCAGCCCGAAGAGCGTGGTGAACTTGATGATCGGGTTCATGGCCACTGAGGACGTGTCCTTGAACGGATCGCCCACCGTGTCGCCGACGACGGTCGCTGCGTGCAGCTCGGTTCCCTTCTCCTGCAGCTCCGTCTCGACCAGCTTCTTGGCGTTGTCCCAGGCGCCGCCGGCGTTCGCCATGAAAATCGCCTGGTACAGGCCGAACACCGCGATCGAGATCAGGTAGCCGATGAAGAAGTACGGCTCGAGGCACGCGAAGGCGAGCGTCGAGAAGAACACCGCGAGGAAGATGTTGAACATGCCTCTCTGCGCGTACTGCGTGCAGATCGCGACCACCTTCTTCGAGTCCTCGATCGACGCCTTCTCGCTGCCCTCGAGCTTGATGTTCGCCTTGATGAACTCGACCGCGCGGTATGCACCGGTCACCACCGCCTGCGTCGATGCGCCGGTGAACCAGTAAATGACCGCGCCGCCCGTGATCAGGCCGAGCAGGAACGGCGGGTGCAGAATCGAAAGCTTCTCGATGTTCTCGGTCAGGCCATTCGTGAGCAGCACGATGATCGCGAAAATCATGGTCACGGCGCCGACCACCGCCGTGCCGATCAGCACCGGCTTGGCCGTGGCCTTGAAGGTGTTGCCCGCGCCGTCGTTCTCCTCGAGGAAATGCTTGGCTCGGGCAAAGTCGACGTCGAAGCCGAAATCACGCTTCAGCTCCTGCTGAATGCCCGGAATCGTCTCGATGACCGACAGCTCGTAGATCGACTGCGCGTTGTCCGTCACGGGTCCGTACGAGTCCACCGCGATGGTTACCGGCCCCATGCCGAGAAAGCCGAAGGCGACCAGCCCGAACGCGAACACCGCGGGCGCGAGCATCAGGCCGGCCAGCCCCATGGTGCTGAACCAGAACGACAGCCCCATCAAGCCGACGATGGTGAGGCCCATCCAGTACGCGCTGAAGTTGCCGGCTGTGAGACCCGACAGGATGTTGAGCGAAGCGCCGCCCTCCCGTGAAGACGTGAGCACTTCACGCACGTGCTTGGAGGACGTGGAGGTGAAGACCTTCACGAGTTCCGGGATCACGGCGCCGGCGATCGTACCGCAGCTGATGATCGCGGACAACTTCCACCAGAGCGTCGGATCGGCACCCAGGTCGGGAATCAGCACGTACGAGACGACGAACGTCAGCACCACCGAGACGATCGACGTGAGCCAGACCAGCGTCGTCAGCGGATGCTCGAAATCCATCCGGTCGGCGTTGGCATACTTGCCCCTGGCGAAGGTCTCGTTGATCCAGTACGAGCCGACGCTCGCGATTACCATCATGATGCGCATCGCGAAAATCCAGACCAGCAGCTGGACCTGAATGGCGGGATCGGTGACGGCGAGCAGAATGAACGAGATCAGCGCGACGCCGGTCACGCCGTAGGTCTCGAAGCCGTCGGCGGTCGGGCCGACCGAGTCGCCCGCGTTGTCGCCGGTGCAGTCCGCGATCACGCCCGGGTTGCGCGCATCGTCTTCCTTGATGTTGAAGACGATCTTCATCAGGTCGGATCCGATGTCGGCGATCTTGGTGAAAATGCCGCCGGCGATACGCAGCGCCGCGGCACCCAGCGACTCACCAATCGCGAAGCCGATGAAAGTCGGGCCCGCGAAGTCGCCCGGCACGAAGAGCAGAATCGCCAGCATGATGAGCAGCTCGACACTGATCAGCATGGTGCCGATGCTCATGCCGGCCTTGAGCGGAATCGCGTAAGTCGGGTACGGCTTGCCGCGCAGGCTCGCGAAAGCCGCGCGCGAGTTCGCGAAGGTGTTGACGCGAATGCCGAACCACGCGACGCCCGCGCTGCCCAGGATACCGACCATGCTGCTGGCCAGAATGATGCTCACTCTCACCGCGTCCATATCGAGCAGAATGCCGAAATAGATGAACATGATCACGCCGATGAAGGCCCACAGAATCGCCAGGAACTTGCCCTGCGTGGCGAGATACGTCTTGCAGGTGGCGTAGATCAGCTCGGATACATCCCGCATCGAGCGATGCACCGGCATGTTCTTGAGCTGGCTGTACGACACTAGACCGAAGAGCAGACCGCCGGCGCACACGAGTAACCCGAACATCAGCAGCGAGCGGCCATCCATCCCCAGAAATGTCGCAGTCGACAAGTCCGGTATAACGAGGCTCGCCTCGCCACCGCGGGGGCGTGCGGCTTCTTGTAGCATGAAAAACATCTAGCGTCCTCTGGATAGGTGGGATGAAAAATAGCGCCGGAGAATGGCTTCTCCGGCGCTATAAATCAAGTGCCGCAAGCAGTTAGCTTTACAGTCCCAAAGCCGCTTCCTGCTCCGGCAGCACCGCACCGATCACTTTCACGCCCGCGCCGCGGGCCGCATCCATGGCCGCGATCACGTCCTGATAGACGATCTCCGGATCGGCCTTGACGAAAATCACCTTCTGCGGCCGATCGCGATAAATCTCCGTCAGCCGCCGCTCGAGATCGGCCTTGGCGATCGGCAGCGTGTTCAGCTTGTAGACGCCGCCCTGCTCGATCTGCAGAATGATCTGCGCCGTCGGTGGCGCCTGCGTCTGGTCCTTCTGTTCCTTCGGCAGCTGCACGTCCATGGTCTTCTGGAGCAGCGGTTGTGCGATCATGAAGATGACGAGCAGCACGAGCAGCACGTCGATCATCGGCGTCATGTTGATGTCGGCAACTTCGCTGCTGCCGGTCTTCCCCATTGAAATGCCCATGAGACTCCTTATTCGCTGACGTTCTCGAGCAGCGCTTCGGTGCCCGGCCTGGATTCGGTCACCGCCGCGAAGACCGCGACACCCGCCTTCTTCGCGATCTCCATGACCTCGAGCAGCTGACCGTATTTCAGGTTCCGGTCCGCCTTGACGAACAGCACCTTGTCGTCCGGATGGCGCAGGAACTCGGCCTCGAGCAGCTTCTGCGCGTCTTCTTTCCGGATCGGCTTCTTGTTCAGGAACCAGTTGCCTTCGCTATCCACACCGAAGGTGGTGCGATCCTCTTCCTCGGGGCGCGCCTTCAGGTGCGCGCCCTCCGGCATTTGCGCCTGGAAGCCTGCCATGATCGCGGGCGTCACGATCATGAAGATGATCAGCAGCACGAGCATGACATCCACGAGGGGTGTCACGTTGATGTCGCCCATTACGCTGGACTGGGAGGCTTCCTGCCCGCCACCGCCCCCGGTCTCGCCGCCGACTTCTGAACTTGCCATGAGTACTCCTTACACCTTGGCCCGATCGCTCGCCTGCGCGGCGGCGCCGAGGCGGCTGCCGCTCTCCAGCAGGCTGGTGTCGCCAGCGCGGCCCTTGCCGCCCTCGAGGCGCGCCTCATAGCGGATCAGGAAGTCCATGAATTCCTTGGTCGTGTACGTAACCTCCATCGACAGGTAGTCGATGCGGTTGATGAAGTAGTTGTAGAGCCACACCGCCGGAATCGCGACGAGCAGACCGAACGCGGTCGTAATGAGCGCTTCGGCGATACCGGCCGAGATCGCGGCCAGACCGCCGCTGCCGGCGGTGGCCATGCCCGTGAACGCGTTCACGACGCCCATGGTCGTACCGAGCAGACCGACGAAAGGTGCCGTCGCGCCGACCGTTGCCAGCACGCCCAGACCGCGCCGGAAGCGCGAGAGCTGCTCGAGGTTGTTGAGGTCGATCATGCGCTGCACCGACGCGACCTCGACCGCCGAGAGCGCCTGGTCCTGCGAGTGGAAGGTGAGGCTCGGGAAAACGCGCCGGAACGCGGTGGCCAGGTGGCTGTTCGGATTGGCTTCCACGAGCCGCTCGGCCTCGGCGAAGTCCTCGTTGGCGAGTGCCTGCGAGAACGGGCCCGTGAACTTGAGCGTCGCCTTACGAGCGCGGCTGAGCTGGATCAGCTTCCGGATGGCGATGGTTGCCGTCCAGAGGGACATGCCGAGCAGGGTGAAAACGATGCCTTTTGCGAACCATCCCATCGTGCCCCACAGCTCGAGCAGCGATATCCCATGCATTTGTCTACCCCTTTACTTGATTAGTCGCGACCCGCCCTTGCGCTAGCGGACCAGTGCTTCGGTTGAGTGATGAGTTATTGCGTTCTGAATACGATCGGCAGCGCGATCCAGACCTTGACCTTCTGATCTCGGTTCAAGGCCGGCGTGAACCGCATGATGTCGGCAACCTTGAGAGCCGCCTGATCGAGGGCATCATGACCGCTGCCCTCCTTGACCTGGGTGCGGACCACGTTGCCGGTCTCGTCGATCAGCAGCCAGGTCAGCACGGTGCCGCCAATGCCCGCATCGCGCAGCAGCGGCGGGTAGTTGCGGACCAGCGCGCGCGACACGGCCTCGCGGTTCTTGAGCTCCGGCTTCACGGTGTACGGCGTGAAGACCGGCGCGGCCTCGATGTTCTCGGCCGTGACCTTCACGTTCGGGTTACCGGTCGAGCGGCCACCCTCGACACCCTCGCCCGAGAAGTCCGACTCGCGGATCTCCGGGCCCGCCGTAGGCGGCGGGATGTCCGGCGGAATCACCGTCGGCACCGTCAGCGTCTGGAAACCCTTCGGCACCTCCGTCACCTCTGGCGGCGGTGGCGTGTTCTCCGGCGGCGGCGGTGGTGGCGGCGGCGGCTCGGGCTCCGCTTCCGGAACCGGGATCAGAATGTTGGCCTGTTCGTCCTCCGCAACCGCGGTCCGCACCCTCTGCGTCAGATAGACGGCCAGAACGATCAGAACCGCATGAACAACCGTCGACACGAACGCTGATGCCGCCGAGCTCTCCTTCCTGGGATTGCTCGCGATCAGGTTGCTGAACATCGGCTGTCCTGCGGGGCTCTGCTGATTTGGCTGGTCAGCCATGGATCACCTGCCCTGAAGTGCGGGAATGGATTCCCTTCTTACACAGTCCGGACGCACCTAATGTTCCCTCAGGCGCGGTCCCGTCTGCTTACCCCTGAAAACCAAGCGAGATCGCCATACGCATCCGTCTCACAGACGAATCGCGGCGATCTCTCGAGAGGAAGAGATCGAAAGCCCCTTCGCGAGTGGACAACGACCGGGTTCGAGCCCTGCCCAAAAGCCTTGCTTCCGAGGAATCCCGCTCAAAGTAGTCGGCCCCGAAAACCCCGTCAAGAAGTGCCCAGACCCTTGCACTTGCGCGCTTTGCACCCCGCCGATATGCTCCCGCCGCGCTTTGGGAAAATACATCCGCAACCAATTTCAGGTGCACGAGCAAATCGATTTGAACATACGCCAGGTGCGCGATGCCTAGACCGAAACTGGTGATGATCGGCGTCGCGGGCACACTTGCGCTGGCCGCGCTCGCAGCCCTGCTGGGCGCCCGCGACCGTATCGGCAATTTCTCGCCGGATCAGCCGATCGCCTTTCCGCACGACCTGCACGCGGGCGGCACGAACCAGATTCCTTGCATGTCCTGCCATTCCACCGCCGACCGCTCGGTCGACGCGGGTATTCCTTCCGTTCAGGTTTGCGCCGGCTGCCACATTCCCGGCGGTGTGCCCATGGTGCGCGCCGATAGTCCGGGCGTGAAGCAGCTGGTCGCGTACTGGCAGAACAAGCAGTCGATTCCGTGGGTCCGCATTTACGATTTGCCGGACCACGTCCATTTCCCGCACATGCGTCACGTCAAGGCGGGCTTGCAATGCCAGGAGTGTCACGGCCCGGTCGAGACGATGCGAAAAGTCGAACAGGTCGCGTCCCTGCAGATGGGCTGGTGCCTCGACTGCCATCAGAAGCGGCAGGCACGCGTGGACTGCACGGTCTGCCATTACTGAGGGAAGACGATGAGTAAGGGCATAGAGAGGCGACAGTTCCTGAAAGTGCTCGGCGCGACCGGCGCCGGCAGCGGTGTGCTCGCCGGCTGTCGTCCGAATGGCGCGGACAAGCTGATCCCGTACGTGATCCCGCACGAAGACATCGTGCCGGGTGAGGCGACTTACTACCACACGACCTGTCGCGAGTGTCCGGCCGGCTGCGGCATGAGCATCCGCACGCGCGAAGGCCGCGCCATCAAAGCCGAAGGCAATCCACTCTCGCCGATCGCACACGGCAAGCTGTGCGCGCGCGGGCAGGCATCACTGCACGGACTGTACGATCCGGATCGCGTGCCGCAGCCGCTGGTTCGCAGCGGCAGCGATTGGGATCCGATCTCGTGGGATGACGCGGAGCAGCGCGTCGCGAGCGCGCTCGCGGCCAACCGCGGCCGGACCGTGATGCTGACGCACACCTTCACCGGCACGCTGGATCGTCTGATCGATGACTGGTGCGCAGCGCTCGGCGTGCAGCGCGTGCGCTACGAGACGTTCGCTTGGGAGGCGGTGCGCGCGGGCTACAGCGCGCTGTTCGGGGACGACGTCGTACCCGTGCACGACTTCGGCAACGCGGACGTCGTCGTGACCTTCGGCGCCGATTTCATGGAGACCTGGGTCTCGCCCATCGATTACGCGAGCAGCTGGGTCAACTCACACGCGTACCGACAGGGCCAGCGCGGCAAGCTGATCTCGATCACACCGCACCAGTCGCTGACCGACCTGAATGCGGACGAGTGGCTCAACATTCGTCCAGGCACCGAGCACATCGTGGCGCTCGCGATCGCACGGCTTATCGCGGATGCGGGAGCGGGAGCGGGGCCGGAGGTGCTGCGGACTCCGGAAACAGAAGTGAATGCCGCGGCCCAGACCTGTGGCGTCAGCGCCGATCGTCTCCGCAGCATCGCGCGCGATTTCGCACGTAACGGTCGTTCGCTCGCGGTCGGGCCGGGCGTCTCGTCATCGCACCGCGCTGCAACGGCGGTCGCGGCGGCGGTCGCGATCCTCAACCAGGTCGCGGGCAACATCGGCACGACCGTCAAGGTCGGCGAGCGCGAGGAGCACACGCGCACCGGGACGTATCGCAACCTGCAGGATGTGATCGCGCGCATGCGCACCGGCGAGATCACGGCACTGCTCGTATACGGGCCGAACCCCGTGTATTCCGCGCCGGAATCGGCCGCGGTGAAGGATGCGCTCGAGAAGGCGAGCTTCGTCGCCTGCTTCAGCTCGCAGCTGGATGAGACGGCCGAACTCGCGCACGTGATCCTGCCCGATCATCACTTCCTCGAGAGCTGGGGCGATTACGTGCCGCGCACTGGCATCACCTCGCTGATCCAGCCGGTGATGACGCCCGTGTTCAATACCAAGCAGACAGGCGACGTGCTGCTCTCGGTCGCGCAGCGCGCGCGGGTGAATCTGCCGAACGCAGCGCCCACCTTCTACGACTATCTGCGCGGCCGCTGGACGCGCGAGATCCTGCCCGGAGCGGTGACGGTTTCCGCAACGGAAGCGGCCATCGGCGATGACGCGTGGCGTGAAGCATTGAAGGCCGGCGTGGTGAGCGCGGGCGCAGGTGCGCTCGCCCCTACTCCCCTCCGCCCCTCCACCCCTACGCAACTGAACTGGGAGGTTCCGACCTTCACCGGCGACGGCGAATTCCACCTGCTCGTCTATCCATCGTACAAGTACTACGACGGCAGCCTCGCCAACCGGCCGTGGCTGCAGGAGCTGCCGGATCCGGTCAGCAAATTCACTTGGGCTTCGTGGATCGAGATCAGTCCGGCCACCGCGAAGCGATTGGACCTCGACACCGGTCACATGGCGCGGGTGCGCACCGCCGCGGGACAGACGGAGCCGTTGCCGGTGTTCATCCACCCCGGCACGCGCGACGACGTGATCGCGCTGCAGCTCGGGCAGGGCCACACGCAACTGGGCCGGTACGCGCAGAACCGCGGCACGAACCCGATCCGGCTGTTGCAGGCGGAGGCGGAAGCCGCGTCGGGCGGTCTGGTCTGGTTCCAGGCGAAAGCGCAGCTCGAGCCGACCGGCAAATGGGAGCGTCCGACCCAGCACGGCCTGCACGACGATCAGAGCAATCGCGGAATCGCGCAGATGATGACCCTCAGCAGCGCACGCGATGCGGATGTCGCGCGCGGCTTCGTGATCGCGACGCCCGGCACTACGCCGCGCGATCCGATGGCGCACGTGGAGCCCGGCGCGGCCGCGCATGGCGGTGAGCCCGAAGCCGAGCATGGCGGCGGCCATGGTGAACGGCCGCATCCAATGGATGCGCGCGTGCACCAGCTGCAAGGCGCCGGCGGCATGACGCCGCTCGATCTGCCTGCCGGTCCCGCCAGCTATCCGCTGCCGGGCATGCATTACGGCGAATACACGGACGAAGCGCCGCGCTGGGGCATGGCCATCGATCTCGAGAAGTGCATCGGCTGCAGCGCATGCGTGACCGCGTGCTACGCCGAGAACAACATCGGCATCGTCGGGCCGCAGCAGGTGGCGATGGGGCGCATTCTCCACTGGATCCGGATCGAGCGGTATTTCGAATATCAGGATCCGGGCGCGGGCCTCACCGAGGGTCCGGGCGAGGCTGTGAGCGAGGGTGGCTTCAGGGGGACGCGCTTCGTGCCGATGCTGTGCCAGCACTGCGGCACCGCGCCGTGCGAGCCGGTCTGTCCGGTCTACGCGGCGTATCACACGCCCGACGGCCTGAACGCCCAGGTCTACAACCGCTGTGTCGGCACGCGCTACTGCGCGAACAACTGCCCGTATAAGGTACGCGTCTTCAACTGGTACAGCTGGGAGTGGCCGGAGCCGCTCAACTGGCAGCGGAACCCGGACGTCGCGGTGCGCGAGAAGGGCGTGATGGAGAAGTGCACGTTCTGTGTGCAGCGCATTCGTGAAGCGCAGAATCACGCGCGCATCGAAGACCGCGCAGTGGTCGATGGCGAGATCATGCCGGCCTGCGCCCAGACATGTCCGGGCGATGCGATCGCATTCGGCAACATCAAGGATCCGAACTCGCGCGTCGCGCGGGTGGCCGCATCCGGCCGCGGCTATCGCGTCTTCGAGGAGCTGAATACGCAATCCGCGATCATTTACTTGAAGCGCGTCGAGCTGGATTAGGGATGGCAACCAAAGAACTGAGATCCGAGACACATCCGGGAATCGAGAGCTTCGAGGAAGTCAATCGCGACGTCCTCAAGCTGCTGAGTCCGCCGGGCAAGGCATACAAGATCCTGTTGGCCGGCGTGCTGGCCGTGCTCGCCTGGGGCATCTATGCGTGGCTGGTGCAGATCGTCCTCGGCATTGGTAAGTCGGGGCTGATCAATCCGGTCGGCTGGGGCGTCTACATCACGACCTTCGTCTTCTGGGTCGGCATCGCGCACTCCGGCACGCTGATCTCGGCGATCCTGTATCTGTTCCGCGCGCGCTGGCGCCAGTCGATCTATCGCGCGTCCGAAGCAATGCCGGTGTTCGCGCTCAGGACCGCGGGCCTGTTTCCGATCATTCACCTCGGCCGTCCCTGGATCTTCTACTACCTGATGCCGTACCCTAACCAGCGCGAGCTGTGGCCGAACTTCCGGTCGCCGCTGGTCTGGGACGTCTTCGCGATCGGCACGTACCTGACGGTCTCGGCGACCTTCTTCCTGATCGGCATGATTCCGGACATCGCGGCCGCACGCGATGCCACGAGCGAGGCGTGGCGGCGGAAGCTCTACAGCCTGCTCTCCTTCGGCTGGCGCGGCACCGATGAGGAGTGGCGCCATTTCACGCGCGCCTATCTCTACCTGGCAGCGCTCGCGACGCCGCTGGTGCTCTCGGTGCACTCCGTCGTGTCCTGGGACTTTGCGATGGCCATCGTGCCGGGCTGGCACACGACCATCTTCGCGCCCTACTTCGTGGCCGGCGCGATCTTCAGCGGCATCGCGCTGGTCATCACGCTGCTGGTGCCGATCCGCAAGATTTTCGGTCTCGAGAATTACTTCACCATCAAGCACTTCGACTCGATGGGGAAGCTGATCCTGCTGACCGGCAACATCGTCTTGTACGCGTATCTGACCGAGTACTTCATCGCGTGGTACAGCTTCGAGACGCCCGAGCGCGCGGCGTTCTGGTACCGCGCCTTCGGCGACTACTGGTGGGCGACCTGGATCATGCTCGGCTGCAACACCATCATCCCGCAGCTGCTCTGGTTGAAGCGGGTGCGGCAGAGCATCGCCGCCCTGTTCGTGATCACGATCTTCATCACCATCGGCATGTGGTTCGAGCGTTTCGTGATCATCGT
>JBQTJO010000046.1:0-9711 GCA_052387015.1 Gemmatimonadota bacterium | reverse complement strand
AAGGAGCCGCAGAAGTTCCAGAAGCTGGGCGGCCACATTCCCAAGGGCGTCCTGCTGATGGGGCCGCCGGGAACCGGCAAGACGCTGCTCGCGCGCGCGGTCGCCGGTGAAGCAGGTGTGCCGTTCTTCTTTCTTTCCGGGTCCGAGGTCACGGGTTTCGTGGTCGGGTTGGGCGCGCATCGCGTCCGCACATTGTTCAAGAAGGCGCGCAAGCACGGCGGCGTCATCTTCATCGACGAGCTGGATGCGTTGGGCGGCGCGCGCGGCCGGAACCGCTCGCACAACGAGGATGACCGCACGCTCAACCAGCTCCTGGTCGAGATGGATGGTTTCTCGCAGACACACGGTGTGGTCGTCATCGCCGCCACCAACCGGCCCGAGGACCTGGACGCCGCTCTCAAGCGGCCGGGACGCTTCGATCGCGTGGTCAGCGTCGCGCTGCCATCGGTCGACGGCCGTGAGGCGATCCTGCGGCTGCACGCGCACAAGCGGCGCATCCCTCTTTCCGACGACGTCGACCTGAAGCGCCTCGCGCGCCTGCTGCCCAACTCGTCCGGCGCCGAGCTCGCGAATCTCCTGAACGAGGCCGCCATCGCGGCGGTACGCGAGCGCAGCGAGCGAGTGAGCTGGCCGCATTTCGAGAGCGCGCGCGATCGCATGCTGCTCGGCAAGGAGCGCGTGGGCTTCCGGGCACCGGATCGCGAATGGCAAATCGTCGCATATCACGAAGCCGGTCACGCGCTGGCGGGCGTGGTCGCGTGTCCGGAGGACGGGCTGCACAAGGTCACGATTCAGCCGCGCGGCCAGGCCATGGGCGTTGCCCATTTCGCGCCCGACGATGACCGCCACCTGCACTCGCGTCGCTACATGGAAGCGCAAATCGTGAAGGGGCTCGGCGGCCGCGTCGCCGAGGAGATCATCTTCGGCGCGGCGAACGTGACCGGCGGAGCGGAAAGCGACCTGGTGCACGTCAACCGGGTCGCCAAACGCATGGTCTATCGTCTCGGCATGGGCGAGGAAAGCGGGCTGCTGGTCTACGATGACGCTGCCGGTCCGCTCTCGGGCGACGCACAGGCGCGCATGGATGCGCAGGTGAACGCGCTGCTGCAGCGGCTGTACGGCGAGACCCGCGTGATCATCGAGCGCCACCGTACCGCACTCGAAGCTCTTGCGCGGGCACTGCTCGAGCGCGAGACAATCGCTGGCGCGGAAGCCATCGCGATACTGCAACAGCACGGAGTGTCTTGAACAAATTTCCAATCTGCGCCGCGCTGCTGCTGGCTGCGTGCGCACCGGGATTGCGCAGGTCCGAACTTTCGCCGCCGCCGGTCGCGCGCGAGTTCCGCGGCGTCTGGGTCGCGAGCGTCTCGAACATCGACTGGCCATCGAAGCCGGCGCTGCCATCTGCGGTGCAGCAAGCCGAGCTGATCGCGATTCTCGACAAAGTGCGCGAGCTGCGCATGAACGCCGTGATCCTGCAGGTGCGCCCGGCCGGGGATGCGCTGTACGCGTCGCAGCTGGAGCCGTGGTCGGAGTATCTCACGGGGGAGATGGGCAAGCCGCCGGAGCCGTACTACGATCCGCTCGAGTTCGCCGTGAGCGAAGCGCACAAGCGCGGGCTCGAGCTGCACGCGTGGTTCAATCCGTACCGCGCGCGCCATCCATCGGCGCAGAGTGAGATCGCGCCCACGCACCTGAGCCGCACCCGCCCCGGCATCGTGCATCCGTACGGACGGCACCTGTGGATGGATCCGGGTGAGCCGGACGTTCAGACGCACTCGCTGAACGTGATCCTCGACGTCGTCAAGCGCTACGACATCGACGGCGTCCACATTGACGACTACTTCTATCCATACCAGGAACGCGATTCGGAGAATCGGATCATTCCCTTTCCCGATGACGCGAGCTGGACCCGGTATGTGGATGGCGGCGGCACGCTCAGCCGTGATGACTGGCGGCGCTCGAACGTCGATGGCTTCATTGAGCGTGTCTATCGCGGCGTGAAGCAGACCAGGCCGTGGGTGAAGTTCGGGATCAGCCCGTTCGGCATCTGGCGGCCGGGTTATCCGCCCAGCGTCAGGGGCTTCGATGCGTACGCGAACCTCTACGCGGATGCCAGGAAATGGCTCAACAACGGCTGGCTGGATTACTGGACACCGCAGCTCTACTACAATGCGCCACAGCAGAATTACAGCGAACTGCTCGCATGGTGGATCGGTGAGAATCTGCAGCGGCGGCACGTGTGGCCGGGCAACGCGCCGGCTCGGGTCGGCAGGGCACCGCAGAACTGGCCGCCAACAGAGATTGTAGAGCAGATCCGTGTCACGCGCGCGCAGCCCGGCGCGACCGGCAACATCCACTTCAGCATGCGCACGCTCATGCGCAATCAGGGTGGCGTGAGCGCTGCGATCGCCGGCCACGCCTACACGTATTTCGCGCTGCCGCCGCGCACGCCCTGGCTCGACGACACGGCGCCAGCCGCGCCGCAGCTGTCATTCGATGCCGCGCGTCATCGTGTCGTCATCAGTCAAGCTCCTGGGGAAGCGCCGGCCTGGTTTGCCGTGCGGCTGCGTCTCGAGGGGAAATGGTACGCCGAAGTCATCAGCGCGCAGCAGGCGGAGTACGATGTGCTGCGTCAGCCCGGTAATCTGGCGGACGTCGTCGTCATCACAGCAGTGGATCGGAGCGGCAACGAGAGCCGCCCCGCCACGCTTCGCATTCAGTCCGCCTCCGCCTCCGCACCCGCTTCCGCTACTTCCGGTTCTCGACCTTGACGGACGTCACGACCTGCAGTGGCGCGGCCAGAAACGGCGCCATCGCGATCGGCTCACCCGGAATCGCCTTCATCGTGTAGTAGAGCAGCGCGCCGGTCCCGGCCGAAACGGCCAGCGAGAGCGGCAGGTTGCGACGGTCCTGGTTCGCGATGTGCACGCCGAGCGGCACCATCGCGGTGCCGGCGATGAGCGCGCCCGTGTAGGCGTGCCGGCCCATGCATTCCTTGTCTGCGGCGCGCGGCGGGCACTCGCTCTGACCCACCTGACTGCCGATCACCGCACCGCCCAACATGCCGATGATGCCGAGAAAGAACCCCGAGGTGCTCATCGCCTCGTTCGGCTTTTCTTCCGGTTCCTGCGGCTCCTGCGCAACAGTCAGCGCGCTGGGTGCGGCATCGAATACGATGGAAACCCGTTGCTGGGCGCTCGCGAACGCGGGCGCGCCGAGTACGGCGAGCAGGGGCACGACGGTGCCGATACGAGCTCTCATTCCGGAGAACCTTCGACTGAGGGAAGCTGCTGCAAAAGGACGCTGAATATAGCTCACAACGTCCGGGGCGGGGAAGGCGTGACGTTGCCGGGCCAGGTTCCGGATTTCGGAATTTCCCATCTTGATATTCCTGCTCCCGAAATCCGAAACCTGGTTCGGCTCGAGCTACGACTCGTGAATCTTGTCGCGCTCGTTCTCCTGGTTCTCTTCGTGCTGCTCGGGGAGTCGCTCGTATTCAGCGCCGCCGCTCCCGGCCGAGCCGAACTTCGGCGCAGGAACCGGCTTCACGGTATGCGGGGGCTCGTGTTTTTCGAGCTCCTCGTCCTTGCGCGGGGTTCGGGGCTTTTGGCCGCGGTCCGCCGCGGGCTTTTTCGGGTCTGCCATCGTGCCTCCTTGAAGGGACCGCCTACAGCTGTGCAGATGCAGTGCCAGGAAGGGACCGAATTCCGAAAGCCGGAACCTGGTCCGGTCAAGGCAGCGCAAAAACGAAAACCGCGGCACCTCGCGAGGCGCCGTACATCTCGGTCGCATACCCTTTCATCCAGCCGCCCCAGCCCGACAGCACGGCAATGTATTGTTTGCCGTCCACGCTGTACGTGACCGGGTTGGAGTGAATACCGCTGCCCGTGTTGAACTGCCAGAGCAGCTCGCCCGTACGTGCATTCAGGGCATCCATGTTTCCGTTCGGTTCTCCGGTAAACACCAGATCGCCGGCCGTGACCAGCACCGACGCGACCATCGGGTGCGGCGTGCGATGCGCCCAGACCTCCCGGCCGGTGCGCGGGTCGAACGCTTTGACGAAGCCGTACTGATCCTGCTCCAGCGCCGCCTCGCCGCCCCAGTAGGCCATGCCCTCCGCGAATTCACTCGGTCTCAGGAAGAACGTCGCGCAGGCCTTGACGACGGGCGTGTAGAGCAGCTCGGTGCGCGGGCTGTATGCGGCATGCGGCCACTCCTTCGCGCCCGCGGGTCCCGGACAGATCAGGGTGCCGGCCTGCGTAGGCTGCAGCTTCACGTCGATGCGCCCGGAAGCCGGATCGATATCGGCCCAGGTCGCACGCGCGAAGCGGTTGGCGCGCACGAGTCGGCCGTTGGTACGATCGAGAATGAAGAGATAGCCGTTCTTGTCGAAATGGGCGAGCAGCTTTCGTCCGTCGAGATCGAACAGGATGTTTTCGTTGACGCCGTCGTAATCCCACACATCGTGTGGCGTCCACTGATAATGCCACTTCGTTACGCCGTCGTCCGGATCGAAGGCGACGACGGAGTTCGTGTAGAGGTTGTTGCCCGGGCGCACACTGCCATCGAAATCCGGGCCCGGGTTGCCCGTTCCCCAGTAGACCAGATCCAGCTCGGGATCGTACGAGCCCGTGATCCACGCGGTGCCGCCGCCGCGGCTCCATGCGTCCGTCTGCGGCCAGGTGTCCGAGCCCGGCTCGCCCGGCTTCGGCACGTTGTAGCGTCGCCAGACGCGCCGGCCGGTGTCGATGTCGAACGCGTCGATATGACCGCGCACACCATATTCGGCGCCGGAGCTGCCGACGATCACGAGATTCTTGATCACGAGTGGCGCGAGCGTCGCGCTCTCGCCCGCGCGCACGTCCGCGAAGATCTGATCCCACACGCGCCGGCCGTTGGTCGCATCCAGTGCGACGAGGTGCGCGTTGGGCGTCACGAATATGACTTTGCCTTTGGCGACGGCGACTCCGCGGTTCACGTTGCCGCAGCAGAGCGGCACGTCGAGAGGGATCGCGTGGCGGTGCCGCCACAACAGCGTGCCGGTCGCGGCGTCCAGCGCCCAGACGTAACCGTCATAGCCGCTCACGTACATGACGCCGTCGACGACGATCGGCGCCGCCTCCATTGCATACGTGGCGGGATTCGCGATCAGTCCGATCACCCCCGCCTGAAAAACCCACGCGGGCCGCAGCTGCGCGACGTTGGACGCGGTGATCTGATCGAGTGCGCTGTAGCGTTGCGCGTGATAGCCGCCGTAGTACGTAAGCCAGTTGTGCGGCTCGCTGGCGGCATTGGCGATGCGTGCGGCCGTGAGCGACGCGGCGACATTCGGTGCCGTGCCACGCATGGCTTCGTTCATCGCGGTGAAAGGCTGCGCCGATTTTGTGATCGGGTACCGCTCGCCGTGGCCACACGCGGCCGCGAGCACCACCAGCGTCAGGATCGACCTGCGCGAGCTGGTCATACGTGCCTCCGTCGTCTCAGGGTCGCTTCTGCCTGGGGCGATCGAGCCGCGCTTCGGCAGGCGTATCCCCCTTTACCATGATGAGGCCGAGCATGCCCCGGCCTGCGTGATTGCCGACCGGGCAGCCGAACCAGTAGAGGCCTTGCTGGTCCAGCCGAATGCGCACCCGGCCAGCCGTGTTGATCGGAAGCTGGAGTACCTGGCGCTCATCGACACTCGGCATGAAAGCCATGTGAATGACCTGGTCCTGGTTGTGGAACTCCAGCTCGAGCTCACCAGGCCGTTCCATGACGATGATCGCCGGCTTCCAGATGTATTCATTCTTCGGAACGTAAATGCGCTGGCGCATGACGCCATCGCCGTCGAGGTCGGCGTGCGCCAGGCCACCGTGCGCGAAAAGCCGCGCGACGATGGCTTCGTTCGGATCGTCGACCTCCGGCAGCTCGTTGACGAGGCGAACCACATCGGGATTGAGCTGCTTGAGCACGCTCGGTCGCAGCAGCTTGACGTACTCACAGCCGCCCAACGCGAGCGACAGCGTGGCGATCAGTCCGAGTACACCTCTGGTCATAGATGCCTCCGCAAATGAAAACGCGCTGCGGCTGAAGCCGCATCCCGTTCGCGGTGGCTACGCAAGTTTTGTACTCCGCGAAGTTACGCTAGGCCGCGCTGCCTTCCGCGACCAGCTGGCGCTGCGGCGGCAGGAATGCGCGGTTCGGTACCTCGGTGACCGGCACGTGCTTGCGCCGGCGCCGGATCGGCTGGGTCGAGCAGGCGGTCGCCTCGCAGCCGACCCGATTCGCAATGCGCTTCCACTCTCTGCCGTGACCGCGCTCGCCGTGCTCCAGCCAGGCTTCGATGTGCGTCATCTCGTGCAGCACGGTGTCGAGCAGCACGGCTTCATTGCCGGGCAGTAGCAGGTGCACGTTGAGCGCCAGCTCCAGCACGACGCGCTCGCCGGTCGCGGTGATGTGGTAGCGAACGTGGCCGAGACGCGATTTCATGCGGTTGCTGAGACGAATGCGCACGGCCGCGGGTAGCCGATCATCGAAATGGCCGGTATTGAAGCGGCCGTAAGCCTCGCGCAGAAACGCGCGCTGCTCCGCGGTGCCGACGCACGGCAGACGCTGCACATCGCGCACGACGCGCGAGTCCTCTTCCTCACCCGTGATCGCCACGTACTTGGCCGCGTGCGCGTCGAAGAAGTCGCGCATCGCACGAATGGCTTCGCGATAGGCGTAGCTGCGCCGCCCCGCCTTCAGGAAGGTGACGACCGCATTCATCGCCTCCTCGTTCGCTTCCTGGAAGCAGGCGTGAATGTGAAGCGTGCGGCCGTCCTTCGAGAGCGAGATGATGCGGCCGCGATTCTTCTTTAAGCGAATACAGGTGACGCCGCGGCAACCGCGGCGCGCGAGCGCGCGGCGCAGGTCATCGGTCGAGAGCAGCTTCGGTTGCGCTGCAAAATCAAGCTGGAGCTGGACGGCTCGAGTGCGACGGCGGCTCATATGATGTGCGGCGGCAGGCCTTCACTTTCAATCTGCCAACTGGACTTGGAGATCACGATCGGGAAAGTGAAGGCCTGACACGCTCCTTATTTGGACTCTCCGTGCTACGTTTTCGGGAGCGGCAGTCTGCAAAAGCCGGGCGCATCCCAATTTGCATACCCCGTCCATGGCTGCCGGGGGCGCAAGGCCAGTCCAGCCGCGTTTTTTCTACGAGGAAGCATACGCGTTTCGGCGCAGCTTCGGTATGCCCTCTATTCGAGGCTGTAACGCGCGCTGCGCAAAGTCAGGAAAGATCCGCGCCCGCGAGCTCGAGCGCGACGACGCGGCGCGCAGAGCATCCGTGATTTCGCAAAGAACCAGGTTGCGCCCATCGAGCTGCGCAAGAAGGCAATCTTCTGGCCCGGTCAGGCCGAAGACCCGCGCATGCTGGCGCTGTTCGAGAGATTCTGCTGCGCTAGTCGAGCCACTCCTGCCGCAGCCGAGTCAGCGACGCGCTCACCGGCATGCCCGCAGCCTCGTAGGTCACGACTTCGAGCTGCTCACTCTCCTCGAGCACGAGCGCGGCCTGCTTGCGCTCTCCGCGCTGTTCGAACGTGACCGCCAGACGATCGCCCGGCTTCTGCGCACCGAGCACGCGCGCGACGTCCGAAGCGCGCACGACCGGCTGGCCGTCCAGCGTGAGCAGCACATCACCACGGTCCAGACCGGCTTCATACAAAGGTGAGCCGATCAACGTCTGCGCCGCGATAACCAGGCGCGTGGTGTCCGCATCGAAGCGGACCGGCCCGAGCGTCGCAACGCCGGGCTCGGCCTTCCGCAGCAGCAGACCCGCGTGTCCGAGCAGCGTCTCGTAATCGATCGGCTCCTTGCCGGCTACGTGGCGCAGGTAGAAGCCGTTCGCCCACGCCGTGTCTTTCGTGAGCTCGCCGAGCGTGAGCCGCCAGTCGTCCATCGTGTAGGGAATCTCGGTGCTGCCGTACTTCCGCCACATGGCCCGCATGAACGTATCGAGCGTGGTCTGCTTCTCGATCCGCAGCAACAGATCCAGTCCGAGGCCGATGGCCGCGCCATAGGTATAGTAGGAGATGAACGTGTTCACACGATTGGTCGCATCGATGGACGTCGCGGCGTCGACAAAAGGCGCCTGCATGCTCATCTCGATGGGCGAAAAGAAATGCCGGCCCGGAGCCGTCAGCACCGCGTTGATGCCGGCCCCGATCGCGCGCGCGTAGTCCTCCAGCGAGGCGTATCCCGCACGCTTGATCGCGAGCGGCCCGAAATAGCTGGTGAAGCCTTCGGCGAACCACAACGCCTCGGACATATTGGCGCGCTCGAAATCGAACGGCTCGAGACTGCGCGGCCGCAGCCGCTCCACATTCCAGGCGTGGAAGAACTCGTGCGAGCCGGTGCCGAGCAGCCTCGGGAACGCGCTCGCGAGGGAAGCCGAGCTGGCGAGTATCGTGGAATTGCGGTGCTCCATGCCGTCGCCGAACACCCACGGCAGATAGTCGGCGATGAACGTGTAGCGACCGTAATCGAAGCGAGGCAGCTCGCCGAAAATCGCGCGCTGCTCCAGCACGATCTTCTGCAGCGCCGTCGCGAAGGAGTCCGCCAGCGCGTCCGTGCCGGTGTGATGAATCGCCAGCCGGATGGCGCGGCCAGCCACGCTCCATTCGCGCATCGCATGCGCGCTGACCTCGGTCGGACTGTCGAAGAAGTACTGGAGATCGGGCGCCGTGAACACGAGCGGATCGGCGGTCTGCGCCAGCTGGGTGGCGACCCGCCAACCCGACCCCTCCGGCACGCCGATCCGGAGCCGGATCGGCCGATCCTGCAGCCCGCGCGCGAACATGAACGTGGCCGGCATGTTGAGATGCGCGTGCGTGTTGTCGATCCCGCTGTACGTGCCGTCCGCGTGATCCGCGAACAGCGTGTAGCTGACCCGCACGTGTCCGCCGTGGCCACTCACGTTCCATTCGTGCTCGTTCGGCCGCGTGATGGTCAATGCGCGGCCGGCACCGTCGAACGCTCTCACGTCGTACACGTTCTTGGCGAACTCGTGCAGCGCATATCGCCCGGGCGAGGACCGGCTCATGCGCAGCTCGAGCGGCCCGGGCGGCAGCGCCGCGAATGTCACGGTGATGCGCGCCTCGTGATGCACCGCGTTGGGAAAGCTGATCTCGTACACGGTTTCGGGCGCCTGCAGCGCCAGGAGTGCGGATAGCCAAAAAGCGAACATGGAATCCCGATCTGACGTAAAATGATGCAACCGGCCCGTCCCGCCTGCGCCCGACAATCTACCCGGCTGGCTGGAATCGGCCAATCTTGTGACATTCCAACCCTTTGCGGCGTCTGTCTATCCCATCCTCTGTACGCCTATGAACGAGCCAGGATTTGACGACTCTGACCAAAGAATCTGCTCCGGCCGGCGCGCAAGCCGATCGGTTCGATGCCGCCCTGGCCGCCAAAGGCGATGCGCTCGCGTTCGAGCGCCTGTACCGCCGCCACGTTGCGCGTATCCATTCGCTCGCGCGCCGCATGTTGAATCAGGAATTGGCGGACGAGGTGGCCCAGGATGTCTTCGTGCGCGCCTGGCAGAAGCTGTCGCTGTTTCGCGGCGAGTCCGCGTTCGGCACGTGGCTGCACCGGCTGGCGATCAACGTGATTCTGGGCAAGCGCGCGGAGCTCGCGAAGCAGCGCGGCCGTTTTTCGGACGACGCGATTGCGCTCGAGCAGGCG
>JBQTJO010000045.1:0-2732 GCA_052387015.1 Gemmatimonadota bacterium | reverse complement strand
TGCGGGTGTTCCCGGGTTTTGACGACGAGATTTGGGTCGAAACCAGCTCGCCGGATTCGTTGCGTCGCTTCGATGTCTACGGTCGGAACGGTCACGTTACGCGAACGGTTGCGAGCGCGTCGAAATGGCTCAGTTGAGTGCGGCCGGTCGTGCGCGGAGACACTGTTTGGGGCGTCGTGACGGACGAGCTGGATGTTCCGTACGTCGTGCGGGCCGTCCAGGTGCAAAAGTGACCAACAAAACGGATCTGCGTCCGAAGGACGACAATGCCAAACAGCATTGGTCCCGAAGCTGCAGTAATGCAGCCAATGCGGAGCTTCGGCGATCTCTTCATCAGCATTGGTGTTGCGGCGATCGTGCATACCGTGCTGATCGCTCTGCTCGTAATCGGAGGGCGGCGTGATGGCGCCGATCACGAATGGAATGCGGTTCGCTCGAGCATGGGCGGAATCGATGTCATTCCGGGTGCCGCCATGGCTCCACCGACCGCCACCACCGGGTTCTGAAGCTAACTTGGTTAACGTCGGCGTCACTCAACCCCGATGAGGTCTTTCCGTTTTAGCCCTATTACGCCCGGGGCTGGGTCAAGGTATGCAAAAGCGTAAGTATCACCTGTCTTGGCCGCGGCAACAACCTTAAGAGGAAGTCGCACGCTGCGCACGTATTTGCAGTCCGAGCTCGAATACTCGTCCAACATCCGCAAGGCACCGTCCGTTGTGCCCCGAGCCAGGACCATTACCCGATTGTCATCGAAGAATATCCCTGCCGCCCATATTGTTGGATCTGCTGAATCCGTCGGAGGTTCGGTCGGTAATGTCTGACCTTCCACGAGAGTACCGTGACAGCGGAGCTCGCGTCCATCGTACACTACCAGTGTCTTCCCAAAGAAGTACACTGCCGCCCATGTTTTGCCGTTCTGAGCATTCGTCGCAATCGTTTGCCGTCGCGGGAAAAACGCATTTCGTTGCTCCGCCAGTGGATAAGGCCCCTGGGCTACGAGCTCGCCGCTGGATGAGAGCGACATCCAGGCGGCATTCTCGGGGGAGATCGGTGTCAGCAGCACCTCATCTTCGAGCGGAATGACGTCACGCGCGGTTCGGCCTCGCAAAGGCACGACGCTGCGGAAGTCGCCTTGGGGAGAAACGGTCGTTAATCGACCAGCGCCGCCGTCGAGTAGCCAAATCGTGCCGTCAGGCGCCACCTCCGCATCTACCGGATTGCGAAACTCGCCAGGCCCAACACCTTGTCGCCCAATCCTCCAGAGAAGCGAGCCGCTGGAGTCAAAGGCCTTTAGCTGCGAATCGCCGTAATCGTAAACATATAACCGATCGTGTGAGCCTCTGAGCAGTCGCGGAATCAGCAGCAGCGTGTCCTGGATCTGCCCGCTTACGGTGAACACCGTGTCCCAGACTACCGGTGTGAACGTACGCTGTGCCGCGGCGGGTGCCGGCGCGTCGTTGGCCGGCGAATTCTCGTGCCGTGGCGCATCGTCGCATGACATTACAACCAGTGGCCAGAGCGCGCTGCGGAACGCATTGCGAAGGACTTTCATTTTTGGCGTCAGGCGGCCGTTCGGCCACTGCAATTCAGGGAGCGAGCCACCTCCACCCGCAATCAATGTCATCACAACTCGTATCTCCCTTGTCTGAACATGAGGAAGGGCATGAAGGGCCAAAGCCGCACGCTGTGGCAGGTGTTGACGCGGTCAAACCGAGGGTGAGTACCGCGACAGCCGCGCATGACAGGATAATCGACATGAGTTTTCTCATCGTCCTTGCCTCTGGATGACTAGCTAAGGCGCGGTTCGACATGGCCACGTCAAGGTGAACCCGGAGTTCGTAAGTGTCAATACGCGGACAGCGTGTCAGAATCGCCCGAAGCGCAACAGCAACCTGATGCTTTTTGCGTTTCAGCATGAGGTGCAGGAATCGCGGGCCTCACCTCGAATACCGCTTCGCCGGCCGCACTCGAATCAGTGCTACTCGGGACTCTGGACGTCGCCAGCAGCCGCACGAGAGACGCAGTCAAGCGCAACTTGGTCGAGCGCGGATCTGATTACAGCCTGACCTCCATCATGTGATTGGCTCGTAACGGTCTCCGCTAGCCGGGAGTCGGTAGCAGCTGAGCTCATGTTTCCGGACGAGATGCGGCTTGTCTTTGCCTCGCCAGATCGCCCGATTGTTCCCGCTGCGGGTCGGCCGACCATCTGGATTCGTATCCTACAAATTGCCCGACGCGAAACTACCGGACCGTGACTACTTTCCGGCAAGCCTCAGCGCATCAAGTGCGTGATTCGCTACCGGACGAATTATTTGGACCGACAGGGAAGGAAGGTAGCTTGGATCCAGAGCTAACGCTGGCAGTCGGGCAATTTGTAGCAACTCTGCTCGGGACAGACTCGCCGTTGCTACGCGAGTTAGCGGTCGATATCAAGTCAAATCACCCGGATCGCCGAGCGTCTGATCCGGCAACGTACTTCAGTGTGCCACCGCTTCATGCGCTTGCTCGCGCGCTGGCAGTTGGCCGCGCTCTGCCGGTGCCGATCCGCAGCGCACTGGAGCATTTAATTACCGCCGAACCGCCGCCGCTAACAATAAAGCGTCTTTGCCGCGATCTCGACATTGAGCGGACGACGCTTTGGCGTGCGCAAGCGGATACCCTGATGCGGATGACGGACGTGATCCGGTGGATTCACGTGATCCGCGCAGCGTATGGCATCACACCCGATGTTC
>JBQTJO010000044.1:0-5272 GCA_052387015.1 Gemmatimonadota bacterium | reverse complement strand
TACGGTCGGCGTCATCACGCCGATGAGCCACAATTACTGCGCTCGTTGCAATCGCATGCGTCTGACCGCTGATGGTCATCTGCGTCCCTGCCTGTTCGGCGCTATTCAAACCAATCTTCGCGCTGCGTTGCGGCGCGGCGAGCCGATCGAGCCGCTGATACGCCACACGCTCAGCATCAAACCCGAGCGGCATTATCTCGTTCAGGGCCAGGCTACCGGCTCCGGTGGACTGCTGGCGCTCTCCCAGACCGGCGGCTGAGCGCGCCGGTGCGCGCGGCGAGCCCTTCGCCGCGCAGTCGTGGTTTTGACAGCATTTTCCATCCCCTCTAGTTTGCCCATCTGTAACGATTTTCGACGTAAAACTCTGCCTCGAGCACGAGCTGCATATGGTGGACAAGATTACGGTGGTCGGCGGCGGCAACGTCGGCGCGACCTGCGCGCAAGGCATCGCGTTGAAGGAGCTGGCGCGCGAGGTCCTGCTGATCGACATACTGGAGGGCGTGCCGCAGGGCAAAGGCCTCGACCAGTGGGAGTCCGCGCCGATCGAAGGCTTCGATACGCGTGTGCGCGGCACCAACCGCTACGAGGACACGGCGGATTCCGACATCGTGGTCGTGACGGCCGGCATCGCGCGCAAGCCGGGCATGAGCCGGGAGGATCTGCTCAACACGAATGCCGGCATCGTGCGCCAGGTCTCGGAAAACATCAAGCGCACATCGCCGAACGCGATCGTGATCATGGTATCCAACCCGCTGGACGTGATGGCGTACGTCTGCAAGCAGGTCACCGGCTTCCCGCGCGAGCGCATCATCGGCATGGCCGGTGTGCTCGACACCGCGCGCTACCGCAGCTTCATTGCGCTCGAGCTGGACTGCAGCGTCGAGGACATCCAGGCGCTGGTGCTGGGCGGCCATGGCGACACGATGGTACCGCTCGCGTCCTACACCACGGTCAGCGGCATTCCGCTCTCACAGCTGCTGCCGGCCGCGACCGTCGACCGGCTCGTGGATCGCGCGCGCAACGGAGGCGCCGAGATCGTCGGCCTGCTCAAGACCGGCAGCGCGTACTATGCACCCGCCGCCGCGGCCACGCAGATGGTCGAGGCGATCGTGAAGGACAAGAAGCGCATCCTGCCGTGCTCGGCGTGGCTGGACGGTGAATTCGGCATGAGCGGTCTTTTCCTGGGCGTGCCGTGCAAGCTCGGGCGCGAAGGCCTGCTCGGTGTGATCGACGTCGAGCTCACGCGCGACGAGCGCGCCGCCCTCGAGAAGTCGGCCGATGCCGTCAGGGAAACGATGACGCTTCTGAAATAAAGAGCATGGCTACTGTAACCGTGCCACGCGTCATTGCGCTGTGGAACTCGTCCGTCGGGAAGAAAATCCTGATGGCCCTGAGCGGGCTGGTTCTATACGGCTTCGTGATCGGCCACATGATCGGCAATCTCAAGGTCTATTTCGGCGCCGAGGCGTTCAATCACTATGCGGAAGGGCTGCGCACCATGGGGCAGCCCTTTCTAGCGCGCGGTCAGCTGCTCTGGATCGTGCGCCTGATTCTGTTGATCGCGCTGGCGATTCACCTGGTCGCCACGGTCCGGCTCTATCTCAAGAGCAAGCGGGCGCGCCGGCACGGCTACCGGAAGTACCAGGGGCTCGAATTCAGCTTCGCGTCGCGCACCATGCTGTGGGGCGGCATTGCCGTCCTGGCATTCGTGATCTTCCATCTCCTGGACCTGACCTGGGGCACGGTCAACCCGGCATTCCGGCACGGTAATCCTTATCACAACTTCGTGACCACCTTTCAGCGTGTTCCGGTCTCGCTTGCCTACATTGCCGCGATGATTCCGCTGGGTCTGCACCTGTATCACGGCTTCTGGAGCATGCTGCAGACGCTGGGCGCCAACAATCCGCGCTACAATCACCTTCGCCGGCCCGTCGCGATCACGCTTGCGACGCTGATCGTGCTCGGCAATATCTCGTTTCCGATCGCGGTGATGCTCGGGGTGGTGAAATGAAGCTGGACGCCAGGATTCCCGCGGGCCCGATCGAGCAGAAATGGGATCGCCGCAAGCAGGAAATGAAGCTGGTCAACCCGGCGAACAAGCGTAAGCATCACGTGATCGTGGTCGGCTCGGGTCTGGCGGGTGGTGCGGCGGCCGCGTCGCTGGGTGAGCTCGGCTACAACGTGTCGTGCTTCTGCTTCCAGGACTCACCGCGCCGCGCCCACAGCATCGCCGCGCAGGGCGGCATCAACGCGGCCAAGAACTACCAGCACGACGGCGACAGCGTTTTCCGGCTGTTCTACGACACGATCAAGGGCGGCGACTTCCGTTCACGCGAGGCCAACGTCTACCGGCTCGCCCAGCTCAGTCTGAACATCATAGACCAGTGCGTGGCGCAGGGCGTGCCCTTCGCGCGCGAGTACGACGGCCATCTCGCGAACCGGTCGTTCGGCGGCGCGCAGGTCTCACGCACGTTCTACGCGCGCGGCCAGACCGGCCAGCAGCTGCTGCTCGGTGCGTATCAGGCGCTCATGCGCCAGGTGCGCGAGGGCCGCGTCAAGATGTTTGCGCGCCACGAGATGCTGGACCTGGTGCTGAGCAACGGCCGCGCGCGCGGCATCGTCACACGCAACCTGCTCAACGGCCGCATCGAGTCGCACGTCGCGGACGCCGTCATTCTCGCGAGCGGCGGCTACAGTAACGTCTTCTTCCTGTCGACCAACGCCAAAGGCAGCAACGTCACCGCGATCTGGCGCGCTCACAAGCAGGGCGCCGGCTTCGCCAATCCTGCCTTCACGCAGATTCATCCGACCAGCCTGCCGCCCGCCGGCGAGCACCAGTCGAAGCTCACGCTGATGAGCGAATCGCTCCGCAACGACGGGCGTGTATGGGTGCCGAAGACCAAAGGCGACAAGCGCCGGCCGCAGGATATTCCGGAAGGCGAGCGCGACTACTACCTGGAGCGACTCTACCCGAGCTTCGGTAATCTCGCGCCGCGCGACATGGCGTCACGCCGTGCCAAGGAAGTGGTGGACGAGGGTCGCGGCGTCGGCCCTGGCGGCGTCGGCGTATACCTCGATTTCAAGGACGCGATCGCGCGGCTCGGGCAGGAGGTTATCGCGGAGCGCTACGGCAACCTGTTCGACATGTATACGAACATCACGGGTGAAAACCCGTACCAGCAGCCGATGCGCATCTACCCGGCGCCGCACTACACGATGGGCGGGCTCTGGGTCGACTACAATCTGATGAGCACCATCCCGGGGTTGTTCGTGGGCGGCGAGGCGAACTTCTCGGATCACGGCGCCAACCGGCTCGGCGCCAGCGCGCTGATGCAGGGCCTCGCCGACGGCTATTTCGTGCTGCCGCTTGTGGTCGGCGATTACATCGCGCAGGGCGGCCTCGAGAAGATCGATGCAGCGCATCAGGCGTTTGGCGAGACCGAGAAGCAGGTTACCGAATACCAGCACACGCTGCTTTCGATCAATGGCCGCCGCACGGTCACCGACATGCATCGCGAGCTCGGCAAGCTCATGTGGGATTACTGCGGCATGGCCCGCACTGCCGAGGGACTCCAGCACGCGCTGTCGCGCATTCCGGAAATTCGCGAAGAGTTCTGGCAGAACGTCAACGTCCCCGGCAGCGGCGGCAACATCAACCAGTCGCTCGAGCATGCGGGTCGTCTGGCGGACTTCCTGGAGTTTGCCGAGCTGATGTGCCTGGACGCGCTCGAGCGCGACGAGTCCGCGGGCGGCCACTTCCGCGAAGAGCACGCGACCGAAGAGGGCGAGGCCAGGCGCTACGACGAGCAGTTCGCCCATGTCGCCGTGTGGGAATTCAACGGTGTCGGCCAGCCGCCGAATCTGCACAAGGAACCGCTCACGTTCGAGTACGTGAAGCTGGCGGAGCGTAGTTACAAGTGAACGGACGTGTACGTTCACGTTCACGTTCACGTGTACGTGGACGGAGTGCGGGTCAATGAATCTGACGTTGCATGTTTGGCGGCAGGCCAATCCTCAGGATCACGGGCAATTCGTGACGTACACCGCCATTGACGTGAACGAGCATATGTCGTTTCTCGAGATGCTCGATCTCGTCAACGAGAAGCTGATCCGCGACGGCGGCGAGCCGATCGCCTTCGAGCACGACTGCCGCGAAGGCATCTGCGGATCCTGCGGCTTCATGATCGATGGCGAGCCGCACGGCCCGCTGCCCGGCACGACCGTCTGCCAGCTCCACATGCGCGTGTTCAAGGACGGCGACGAGGTCTGGGTCGAGCCTTGGCGCGCCACCGCTTTCCCGGTGCTGAAAGATCTGGTGGTGGACCGGACCTCCCTCGACCGTATCATCCAGGCCGGCGGCTACGTCTCGACGCGAACCGGCAGCGCACCGGAAGCCAATATCACGCCGGTTCCGAAGGAGAACGCCGATCTCGCGATGGATGCCGCCGAGTGTATCGGCTGCGGCGCGTGCATTGCCGCCTGCCCGAACGCATCCGGCATGCTCTTTACGGCGGCCAAGGTTGCCCACCTCGGACTGCTGCCGCAGGGTCAGCCCGAGCGCGACCAGCGGGTGCTCGAGATGGTGGCCGCCCAGGACGAGGAGTTCGGCCACTGCACGAATCACGGCGCCTGTCAGCTGGCCTGCCCGAAAGACATCAGCGTCGATTACATTGCATTGCTGAACCGGCATCTGCGCGAAGCCAAATTCCGCAGGCCCGGAGACCTTCCCTAGAGGAGTGCGCCATGGTCCGCAAAACCGGTCGCAAAGCCAGCAAACGAGGTGCAGCAAAGAAGGCGGCGCGTAAAGGCTCGTCCCGCAAGAGCTCGGCGCGCAAAACCGCGGGTCGCAAGCGTGCCGCGAAGAAGCCAGCCGGCCGCAAGCGCGCCGCGGCAAAGAAGGCGCCGGGTCGCAAGCGCGCCGCGGCGAAAAAGGCCCCGGCTCGCAAGCGCGCCACGGCGAAAAAGGCGCCGAAGCGCGGCGCCGCGCGCAAAGCCGCGCGCAAAGGCGCGAAGCAGGTACGCCGGGTCATTAAGAAGGTGCCTCCGCCGCTGCGCCAGCTCGCGAGCGATGCCGTGCACGCGGTGGCCGAGAAGATTCGGCCGCGCTCGAAGCCGCGTGAGGTGGCGAGTGAAGCCGTGCACGTGGTGGCGGACCTGATTGCGCCGCCTTCTACAGAAAAGCGCGACTGAACTACAGGAAGGCGCTACGGAAAGGCGCTACGGTGAGGCGCTACGGAAAGGCGGAAAGGCGCTACGGAGAGGCGCTACGGAG
>JBQTJO010000043.1:0-22323 GCA_052387015.1 Gemmatimonadota bacterium | reverse complement strand
GGATTCCACTTCGGCACTTCCGCGGCCGCAAACGCGAACAGATCCGTTACCAGCCGCAGACTCGGCTCGACCGGATAAATGTAGGTGCCGCGCGCGATGTATTCCTTCAGGATGTCGTTCTGCACGGTACCGCCGAGTCGCGTACGTGCAATGCCGCGCTCGTCGGCAACCGCCACGTAGAGTGCGAGCAGAATCGCCGCCGTCGAATTGATCGTCATCGAGACGGAGACCTGGTCGAGCGGGATCTCCTCGAAGAGCGCGCGCATGTCCTCGATCGAGCTGATCGCGACTCCGACCCGCCCGACTTCGCCGTCTGCCATTGGTGCGTCTGCGTCGTAGCCCATCTGCGTCGGCAGATCGAACGCGACACTCAGCCCGGTCTGGCCGTGCTCGAGCAGATAGCGATAACGGCGGTTCGTCTCCTCGGCCGTGCCGAAACCGGCGTACTGCCGCAGGGTCCAGAGCCGGCCGCGGTACATCGTCGGATAGATGCCGCGCGTAAATGGAAAGACGCCGGCATCACCTTCGCCGTAGATCCGGTCGATCGGGATGCCGCCAGGCGTGACGAACCGGTCGCGCCGCTCGCCGTCACTCATGAGTGGCGAACTCGATTAGCACCGCGCCCTTCTCTACCGCGGTGCCCGCCGGAACCACGATCTTCGCGACCGTGCCGGCGGCCTCCGCCTTCAGTTCGTTCTCCATTTTCATGGCTTCAATAATGACGACGCCCTGTCCTGCCTTCACCTGGTCGCCCGGCTGCACTTCCACCCGCACGACCATCCCGGGCATGGGCGCACGCACGGGTTTCGGCCCTTGCGATACTCCCGGCCGCGCCGTCAGCGCCCGAATCGCGCGCGTGCGCTCGTCCACCACCTCGGCAGCGATCCGAAAACCGTCAATGTGCAGGTCCCATTCGCCACGCGCAGCGCCGCGCGCTGCCACCAGCCGATGCGATTCGCCGTCGACCAGCAGCCGGCGCAGTGGCGTGCCGCCGACCTGCAGCAGCTCGACCGCGAACGTCTCGCCAGCGATCGTCACCTGCTCGCCGGCAATCTCGACCTCGAAGGTACGGCTACCGATCGTTACGTGGTAACGCATGCCAGCTCGACGACGGTTTCGACGTGCGCGGTCTGCGGGAACAGATCGAAGCAGCGGATCGACTTTACGGTGTAGCGTGCGCGCAGCCGGTCGAGGTCGCGCGCGAGCGTTGCAGGGTTGCAGCTGATGTAAATGAGCTGCCTGGCCGCCTTTCTGGTCAGAACCTGGGCGACGCCTTCGTGAACGCCCGCGCGCGGCGGATTCAGGATCGCGATGTCGGCCGGCAGATAGTGCGGCAGCTCTTCTTCCACGCGGCCGCACACGAATTTCGTGCCCTCCACATCGGCCGCGTCCGCCTCGGCAACGGCCAGTGGGTCCAGCTCGATGCCGATCACGCGGGCGCCCAGACGCGCCAGCCGGCGCGCGTGCAGACCGACACCGCAGTACGCGTCGACAATGCCCTTGCCCGCGACATCGCCAGCCAGCGTCATGACGTGCTCCTCGAGCAGTTGCGCGCTCGCGCGGTTGACTTGCAGAAAGACCGCGCCCGACAGATCCAGATCTTCGTCCTGCCAGGACTCGGGAATCGCTTCGCGTCCGCCCAGTAGAACCAGCGGCGCGTCCGGGCGTGGGCGGTGCCACACCGATTGGATCCCGGGGACGGCCTCGAGCAACAGCTCCGGCCGCCCGGGCGTATTGCCGCCTTCAATGACGAGCGACACTGCGCCATCGGCCGACGCGCGCAGCGTCAGTCGCAGCCTGGCGCCGGCGGGCAGCAGCAGCGCCCGTTCGCCCCAGCCGGCGCGCAGCTCTTGCCACGCCTCCGCGACCGTCGCCTCCGGCAACAGACACGCAGCGTCGATGTCGAGCACGCGGCCCGGCTGCTCCAGCTCGTGAAAGCCGGCCACGATTCGCCGCGCCAGTCGCAGCAATGTGAATGAGACGCGATTGCGGTAGCGGAACTCGTTCGGCGATGCGATGACCACCGGCGCTTCGACCTCCAGCTTGCCGATGCGCGTGAGCGCGTCGTGCACGATTTGCGCTTTCGCGGCGAGCTGCGCCTCGTACTCGAGGTGCTCGAGCGTGCAGCCACCGCACTTCGCGTAATACCTGCACGGCGCGACGCGACGTCCGGGTCCCGGCGTCTCGACCGCCTCGAGTGCGCCGCGCGCCCACGCCTTTCGCTTTTCGATGAGACTGATGCGGGCCATGTCGCCGACCGCCGTGCGATGCACGAAGACAGCGCGGCCATCGCGCAGCCGTCCCACGCCCGCGCCGCCCGCCGCAATGTTCGTGATCTGCACCAGTTCCGGCACTAGCGCCAGCCCCGCTGGAGCCACCGCGAGCGGGCCGCTTCGGTGCCACTTTCCGTTCGCACGCCCGAGGCGGTTCCACGGCGGCCTTGCTCTTCCAGCAGCGCGGCCGCGATCGCCGCGATGCGCGCGGACGACTCATCCGGCGAGACTTTCAGCAGCTGCGGATGCGATTCGATGTAGCGGATGTCGACGTTGCCGGTCCGGAAATCCGGCTCGCTCATCACCTGCAGGTGAAAGGGTACGCTGGTCTCGATGCCCGCGATGTTCAGCTCCGCGAGAGCGCGGCCCATCCGATCGATGGCAGCGGCGCGATCATCGGCGTGCACGATCAGCTTGGCGAGCATCGGGTCGTAGTAGAGGGAAATCTCGGAGCCCTCGTGAATGCCCCCGTCCCAGCGCACGCCCGGCCCGCTCGGCACTTCGAGCAGGGCGACGCGACCGGTGCACGGCAGGAACCCATGCGCCGGATCCTCACTCGTGATCCGGCATTCCAGCGCATGACCGGTCATGACGACGTCGTCCTGCCCGAATGAAAGCTGCTCGCCCGCCGCGATCCGCAGCTGCCACTGCACCAGATCGATTCCGGTCACCAGCTCGGTGACCGGGTGCTCGACCTGAATGCGCGTGTTCATCTCGAGAAAGTAGAAGTCGCCATCCTGCCACAGGAACTCAATCGTGCCTGCGTTGCGGTAATCGACGGCGCGGGCCGCGGCCACCGCCGCCTCGCCCATGCGCCGCCGCATGCCGGCGTCGATCACCGGCGAGGGCGCTTCCTCGATCATCTTCTGATGCCGGCGTTGAATCGAGCACTCGCGCTCGCCGAGATACACGGCGTTGCCGTGCGCATCTGCCAGCACCTGAATCTCGATGTGGCGCGGCCCCATGAGATACTTCTCGACGTAGACGCTGCCGTCACCGAATGCTGAAAGCGCTTCGCTCGAGGCCGCGGCGAAAGCGCGCTCGATGTCTTCCGCGCGCTCGACCACGCGCATGCCCTTGCCGCCGCCGCCGGCCGCGGCTTTCAGCAGCACGGGAAAACCAATGTTCCTTGCGTCCTCCGCTATTTCCTCGGCGTCCCTGCCAGGCGAGGCAGTACCCGGAACTACAGGTACACGCGCTGCTATCATGCGTCGTCTGGCTTCCGTCTTGTCGCCCATCGCCTGAATCGCATCAGGGCCGGGGCCGACAAAGATCAAGCCGGCATCCTGCACCGCCTGCGCGAAATGAGCGCGCTCGGCAAGAAAACCGTAACCTGGATGCACTGCATCGCAGCCTGCGCGCTGCGCGAGCGCCACGAGTGCATCGGCTCTCAGATAACTCTGCGCCGCCGGCGCGGGGCCGATCAGCCAGGCTTCGTCCGCGAGCAGCACGTGCGGCGCGGTCGCGTCGGCCTCCGAGTAAACGGCCACCGACGCGATGCCGAGCTCGCGACAGGCTCGCATGATGCGAACCGCGAACTCGCCGCGGTTCGCGACCAGCACCTTACGGATTCTCACACTCTCGAACCGTCAAAGTGGAATGTTGCCATGCTTCCGGCGCGGATTGGTGTCCCGCTTGGTCCGTAGCATGTCCAGGCCGCTGATCAGGCGCGCGCGCGTGTCGCGCGGATCGATGACATCGTCAATGAAGCCGCGCGCGGCGGCTTCATAGGGATGTGCGAACTGTGTGCGGTATTCCTGCTCGCGCGCCTGCGTCGCCGCCTCCTTGTCAGCGGCGCCGACGATCTCCTTTCGAAACAGGATTTCGACCGCGCCCTTCGGTCCCATGACCGCGATCTCCGCGGTCGGCCATGCCAGGTTCAGGTCACCGCGAATGTGTTTCGAGTTCATGACGTCGTACGCGCCGCCGTACGCCTTGCGCGTGATCACGGTCAGGCGCGGCACGGTCGCCTCGCAGAACGCATACAGCAGCTTGGCGCCGTGACGAATGATACCGCCGTGCTCCTGCGCCACGCCCGGCAGGAAGCCGGGCACGTCCTCGAAGACGACTAGCGGAATGTTGAAGGCATCGCAGAAACGGACGAAGCGCGCGCCCTTGACCGAGCTGTTGATGTCGAGCACGCCTGCCAGTACGGCCGGCTGGTTCGCGACCACGCCGACCGCGTAGCCGCCGATGTGCGCGAAACCGACGATGATGTTCTGCGCGTAAGCGGCGTGAGCTTCGTAGAAGTCGCCGTCGTCCACTACGCGACCGATCACATCATGCATGTCGTAGGGCTTGGTGGGCTCGTCCGGCACGACATCGAGCAGCTCGGCAGCGGACCGATCGAACGGATCGTCGGTCGCGCGCCGAGGCGGGTCCTCCAGGTTGTTCTGCGGGATGAAATCGAAGAGCTTGCGAATCGACTCGAGACACTCGAGTTCGGAGTCGTGAGCAAAATGCGCGATGCCGGACGTGCTCGCATGCACGTCCGCGCCGCCCAGCCCTTCCATATCGATGGTCTCGTGCGTGACCGTCTTCACCACGTTCGGCCCGGTCACGAACATGTAGCTCGTGCCGCGTACCATATAGACGAAATCGGTGATCGCCGGAGAGTAGACGGCGCCGCCCGCGCACGGGCCCAGAATCGCGCTGATCTGCGGGATCACCCCTGAAGCGAGACTGTTGCGCAGGAAGATGTCAGCGTAGCCGCCAAGGCTGACCACGCCTTCCTGGATGCGCGCACCGCCGGAATCATTGAGTCCGATCACCGGCGCGCCCGTCTTCATGGCCAGGTCCATCACCTTCACGATCTTTTCGGCATGCGCTTCGGCGAGCGAGCCGCCGAACACCGTAAAGTCCTGGCTGAACACGTAGACGAGCCGGCCCTTGATGGTGCCGTAGCCCGTGACCACGCCGTCACCGAGAATCCGCTGCTCGGCCAGGCCCATAGCGGTCGAGCGGTGCGTCACGAAGCGATCCAGCTCGATGAAGCTGTCCTCATCGAGCAGCAGGTCCAGGCGCTCGCGGGCCGACAGCTTGCCGCGCTCGTGCTGTGCCTTCAGCCGGTCCTCGCCGCCGCCCAGCTCGGCCTGGGCGCGCAGAGCCTCCAGCCGCTCGAGTTTCTGCTTCATGGTCATGGGCGGGAAGAGTAAGGCAGGAGGACGGCTACATCAATCTTCGAAGACGAGGACGGTCTTCACGTCACCGGGCTGCTTCTGATACGCCTCCGGCCAATTCTCGACCGGAACGCGCCGCGTGATCAGGCGCGCGAGCCACTGCGGGTCCGCCTGCGCGAGCGCGGCCGCGCCGGCTTCGTAGTGGCGCCGGTTCGCGTTGACCGACCCGAAGACCACGTTGTTCTCCAGCACGATCTCGCGGTTCAGTGCGCCTGCGTCGACACCAACCCGGTGCCCGCCCGACGAGACGCCGGTCAGACAGACGATGCCGTTGGGCAGCAGCAGCTCGATCACATCGAAGAAGAGCGCGGGCGCGCCCGTACATTCCAGCACGATGTCCGCACCATCGAGCGCCTCCTGAGGGGCAGAAACGTGATATTGGCCTCCCAGCTCACGAACCAGCGCCGGTTTTTCGCCGCTTTCCACGCGGTCGATTACGTGGACTTCGTAACCGCGCTGCACGGCCATCAGCGTGGCAAGCAGTCCGATCGGCCCCGCTCCAGTGACGAGCACGCGTCCCGGCTGCCAGGTCGCTCGTCTGCAGATCCGCTCGATGTGGTCCCAGGCCTTGGCGACCACGCTGGCCGGCTCGACGAGCACGTTCAGCTCGTCCAGCGTCCGGTCGGACCGCACCAGATACTCGGGATCCGCGCGAAACCGGTCGGCGGCAAACCCATGCAGCCCCTTGATGCCTCGCTCCGTATACAGACCGTTGCTGCACATGTCCCACTCGCCGGCCGCACAGTTCGCACAGGGCACCGGGTCGCGTCTGCGCACGATGCCGACGACGCAGTCTCCCTTTTCGAGGCCGCTGCCGGGCGGCGCGGCGACGACCGTGCCGACCGCTTCATGGCCGATGATCAGGCGTTCCGCGCCGGCGGGAGCCTCGCCGTATTCGCCTTTCGCGATGTCCACGTCCGTGCCGCATACGCCGACCGCGCGCGTCCGAACCAGCACGCTGCCATCCTGCAGCGACGGTTCCGCTACATTTTCCAGGCGCAGCGAATCGGCGCTGCCTGGCTTTACCGTAAGCGCACGCATCCCCGCCTCCTCAGCTCTTCTCGCGCTCCCTGGCCGGCGCGACGTGATCCGGCGTCAGATTGAACGCGGTATTCACGAGTCCCACATGCGAAAATGCCTGGGGAAAATTGCCGAGCATTCGGCCTGCGGCCGGATCGTACTGCTCGGAGAGCAGACCCACATCGTTGCGCAGTGCCAGCAGCCGCTCGAACAGTGCGCGTGCTTCTTCGTGCCTGCCGATCAGAGCGTAATTGTCCGCCAGCCAGAAGCTGCAGAGCAGGAATACGCCTTCGCCGGGCGGCAGGCCGTCGATCGACTCGTGCGTTCGATAGCGCACCACGAACCCGTCCTCGAGCAGCTCGCGCTCCACCGCTGCGACCGTTCCACGCACGCGCGGATCGGAAGCGGGCAGAAAGCCGACCAGCGGGATGGTCAGCAGCGCTGCGTCGAGTGCCGGAGCATCGTAGGCCTGTGTGAACGTATTCCTCTGCGCATCGTAGCCGCGCTTGCAGACCTCATCATGGATGGCGGCACGGATGGACTGCCAGCGCTCGAGAGGGCTGCTCAGGCCGAACGCCTGCGCCGATTTGATGGCACGGTCGAACGCGACCCATGCCATGATCTTCGAATGCGTGAAATGCCGCCGCGGGCCGCGGACTTCCCAGATGCCCTCGTCCGGCTCGCGCCAGCCCTTCTCGAGAAAGTAGAGCAGCCTGCGCTCGACGCTCCAGGAGAACGGATCGCCAGGGACGCCCATGCGACGCGCCTGAAACAGAACGTCCATCACCTCGCCGTACACGTCCAGCTGAAGCTGGTCGACGGCGGCATTGCCGATTCGAATCGGAGCAGAGCCTTCGTAGCCCTGCAACCAGTCGAGCGTCAGCTCCGGCAGCCGCCGCTCGCCCGCTACCCCGTACATGATCTGCAGCTGCGAGGGATCGCCCGCGACGGCGCGCAACAGCCAGTCGCGCCAGGCGAGCGCTTCGGATTGGTAGCCGCTCACCAGCAGCGCGTACAGCGTGAACGTCGCATCCCGAAGCCACGTGTAACGGTAATCCCAGTTGCGGACGCCGCCGATCCGCTCGGGCAGCGATGTGGTTGCCGCCGCCACAATGCCGCCGGTCGGCGAATACGTCATGGCCTTGAGCGTGATGAGCGAGCGCATCACACTTTCCCGCCACGGTCCGTGGTAGCGGCACTGGCTCGTCCATTCGCGCCACCAGTCTTCAGTCGCCTTCAGCAGCGCGAACGCATCGATGTGCGCGGGTGGCTGCTCGTGCGAGCGATGCCAGCAAAGCGCGAACGGGATGCGATCGCCGCTTCGAACCACGAAGTCGGCGACCGTCCTGAGATCCTCGCCGCGCGTTTCGACGGGCGTGTCGAGCGTCAGCGCGTCGGGGCCGCCGACGGCGTGGAATCGGCCGTCGACGCGCTGCACCCAGGGCACGATCCAGCCGTAGTCGAAGCGAATGACCAGCTCCATGCGCATGGGCACTTCGCCGCGCAGACCTTCGACGATCCGCACGACATTGGGCAGCGGCTCGTGCGCCGGCATGAAGTCCGTGATGCGAACCGCGCCCGTCTCGGTCACGAAGTCCGTCTCGAGGACGAGCGTGGCGCCGCGATATCGTCTCTCGATGCGTGTGATGCCAGCGCGCGGCGCGATCTGCCAGTGGCCGTCGTCGGCATCGCCGAGCAGCGCCGAAAAACAGGCGCCCGCATCGAAGCGCGGCAGGCAGAGCCAGTCGATCGATCCGTTCGTGCCGACCAGCGCGGCCGTCGACGTATCTCCGATCAGCGCATAATCCTCGATTCGCAGAGGCATGCCGCGCGCCATTGCAACTTGGGGGCCTGCGGACAAGACAAAGCGCCCTGACGCTGAAGCATCAGGGCGCTCTGTGCAACCGGAGCTGAGCGGGTTACTCTTCCGCGGCCGCGTCGACCGGAATCTCATCCGCTGCCGGCACCGGCGTCTCGACCTTGACCGGCTCCGCCTCCGGCGGCGGCTCGTGAATCTGCGTGACGGTCAGCACGATGCGGCGATTGGCCGCCTCGGTCTCGATCACGCGCAGATCCATGCGCTGGCCGCTGCGCAGATAGTCGGCCAGATCGCCCTTGGTGATGGGCACGTGACTGCGCGGCACGAAGCCTTCGATGTCATCGCCGAGATCGACGACCACACCATCCTCGAGCAGGCGGACGACCTTGCCCTCGGCTTCGACGCCGGGCGCGAAGCGCTGCGCGATCTGATCCCACGGATCTTCCTGCGTCTGCTTCAGCCCGAGCGAAATGCGCTTGTTCTCGGGGTCCACACCGAGCACGACCACTTCGACGTCGTCACCCTTGCGAAGCACTTCCGACGGATGTTGCACGCGCTTGGTCCAGCTCATGTCGGAAATATGGATCAGGCCATCAATTCCCGGCTCGATTTCGACGAACGCGCCGAACGAGGTCAGGTTGCGAACCTTGCCGCTCACGCGCGTGCCGATCGGATACTTGACCGGCAGCGCCAGCCACGGATCCTCCTCGATCTGCTTCATACCGAGCGAGATCTTCTCGTCATCGCGATCGACCTTCAGCACGACCGCCTCGATCTCGTCACCAATGTTGACCAGCTTCGACGGGTGCTTGACGTTACGCGTCCACGACATCTCGCTGATGTGGACGAGACCCTCGACACCCTTCTCCAGCTCGATGAACGCGCCGTAGTTGGTGATCGAGACGACCTTGCCGCGCACGCGCGCGCCGACCGGATACTTGTTCTCGATGTCCTTCCACGGATACGGCATCAGCTGCTTGAGGCCGAGCGAGATGCGCTCGCGGTTCCAGTCGATGTCGAGCACCTTCACGTCCAGCTCGTCGCCGATCGAAACGATCTCCGACGGATGGCCGACGCGGCCCCAGCTCATGTCGGTGATGTGCAACAGCCCATCGAGGCCGCCGAGATCGATGAACGCGCCGAAGTCGGTCACGTTCTTCACGACGCCCTTGCGCACCTGGCCGACCAGCAGCTCCTTGACCAGCTGCTCGCGCTTCGTCGAGCGCTCCTCTTCCAGGATGACGCGGCGCGACACGACAATGTTGCGGCGGCGCTTGTTCAGCTTGATGATCTTGAAATCGAACGTCTGACCGATCAGGTCTTCGATGTTCGGCACGCGGCGGAGCGCGATCTGCGAGCCCGGCAGGAACGCGTCCACGCCCATCAGGTCGACGGTGACGCCGCCCTTGATCTTGCGAGTCAGCATGCCCGGCACCTTCTCATTCGCCTCGTACGCCTGCTTGATCTTCTCCCAGACGCGCAGGAAGTCGGCCTTCTTCTTGGAGAGGACGACCACACCCTCCTGGTCCTCGAGGTTCTCGAGGAAGACCTCGACCTCATCGCCAGGCTGCAGCTGATCGGGAGCCTTGAACTCGTCGCGCGAAATCGCGCCTTCGCTCTTGAAGCCGACGTCGAGGATCACCGCGTTGTCCGTGACGCGCAGCACGCGCGCCTTGACGATCTCGCCTTCCTGGATCGAGGAAAGCGTGTCCTCGTACATCTGCATCATCTGTTCGTACTCCTCGGAGGTGTACTCCTCCTCCTCGAAGAACGTCTGAACAGGCGCGCTCCACTTGGCGCGCTTCGGCTTCACTTCTTCCTGGATGTCCGGGGTGTCGTCGGCCATGAAAATGAAAACTCCTGTAGCTGCTGCCGTTGGTCCGGGGGCGGACCGGCAGGTTGAAGGTTGAGGGCCCGGAGGGCGCCGAAGTGCGCGGCCGGGTAGCCTATGATTTTAGTTGAATTTGCGCTGTGCGTCAAGCGGGTTTGGGTGCTTATCCCCGAGATCCCCGCTTCGCTGCGAGGCCCACGATCTTGTCCACCTGCTCCTCGAACGTGAGCGACGTCGTGTCGATGACCACCGCGTCCAGCGCCTGCTTCAAGGGCGCGACCGTCCGCTGCGAGTCCAGTCGATCGCGCAGGCCGAGCCGGTCGACTTCGTTCTGAATATCCACGTAGCTCGGGTCGGTGACGCCGTGCTCGGCCAGCCGGCGCCTCGCGCGCGTCTCGGACTGCGCGATCAGAAAGACCTTGAGCCCCGCGTCCGGGAACACGACCGTGCCGATGTCCCGACCGTCCGCGACCAGGTCGCTCGACAGCGCGGTCGCCCGCAGCTGGATCAGCAGCCAGTCCCGCACCGCGGGTAGCGCCGCCATCTGAGACACGTGCTCGTTGACCTCGGGCGAACGAATCCGGTCGGTCACCTTGCGGTCGCCAGCGTACAACTCGAAGCGCGTCGCGCCCGGCTCGGCGTGCACGTCGAGATCGTTCAGCGCCGCGGCATCGAGCTGCGGCCACGACTCGACGGGAATGCCCCTTTCCAGCGCGGCAAACGTGATCGCGCGGTAGAACGCGCCGGAGTCGAGATGCCGGTAGCCGAGGCGGTCGGCCACCGCTTTCGCGGTCGAGCTCTTGCCGGATCCGGCCGGCCCGTCGATCGCAATGATCATGTGCCCGTGCACTCCTTTAGCTGCTCCCAGAATGTCGGGAAGCTTACTACCACACATTCGGGGTCGTCCACCGCGATCTGGTTGCCGGGCAGACTGCCCAGAATGCCGAAAGCCATGGCAATGCGATGGTCGCCGTGCGTGACCACGGGTCCGCGCAACGGCGCATCGCGGCCCGCGATCACGAGACCGTCTGCCTGCTCGTCCACCGTGACGCCGACCGCGCGCAGGTTGTCGGCGATTGCCTTCAGCCGGTCGGTTTCCTTCACGCGCAGCTCGCCCGCGCCGTGAATGCGTGTCTCACCCTGCGCGCGCGCGGCCAGCACCGCCAGGATCGGAATCTCATCGACCATGTGCGGAATCTCGCTTGCCTCGATGTGCGCGCCGCGCAGCTCCGAATGCTCCGCGCTCAGTGTCGCAATCGGCTCGCCCGTGCTGCCGTGGCGGTGCTCGACGTGGAGCGCGCCGCCCATGCGGCGGACCACATCCAGAAAGCCGGTCCGGGTCGCGTTGACGCCGACGTCGTCGATGCGTAGCGCGGGACCGCACAATAGACCGCGCGCCAGAAAGAACGCGGCGGAGGAAAGGTCGCCCGGCACATCCAGGTCGATCGGCCGCAACGCGCCGACGGGCGCTAACTCGATGGACCAGGTGCCGTCCGGATCGACAATGGTACGCAGCTCAGCGCCCATCGCATTCAGCATTCGCTCGGTGTGATCGCGCGAGTGCACCGGCTCGCGCACGGTCGCCGGCACCCCGGCCACCAACGCGGCGAGCAGGATCGCGCTCTTGACCTGCGCGCTGGATTTCTCGTTGAACAGCTCGATCGCGCCGAGTCGCCCGCCCTCGATTTCCAGCGGCAGCCGGTCCGGCTCGCCCAGCTCGCGGACACGCGCGCCCATGCGCGCGAGCGGCTCGGTCACGCGCCGCATTGGCCGCGAACGGAGGGATGCGTCGCCATCGAAGCGCGCGCGCATCGGGTGGCCGGCCACGATGCCGAGCATGAGGCGGGCAGTGGTGCCGCTGTTCCCGCAATCGAGGATGTCCTTCGGAACGTCCAGGGCGCGAAGTCCCTTCCCCTCCATCACCAGGTTGTTCGACAGCGCCGGAATTTCCACCCCGAGTTCGCGCAGCACCGCAGCCGTAGAACGCACGTCCGCGGCATCGAGAATGCGCCGGATGCTGCTAGGCCCCGTCGCAAGGGCGGCCAGCATGAGTGCGCGGTGCGAGATCGACTTGTCTCCGGGTACGCTGATCTCAACCATGTCACGCTTCGTCATCGGCATCCTTGAACGGGACCTCGAGCCGCATGCCATCGTGCGCGGTCACCGTCTCGCGGAACACGTGACGTGCCTCGCGCTCGAGCGAGCGCGGATCGTCCGCGTAGCGCGCAGAGAGATGCGTCAGTGCCAGCTTGACGGCTCCGGCCTTCTGCGCGACCTCCGCGGCTTCGCGGGCAGTCGAATGTCCGGTCGCACCCGCGCGCTCGGCCTCTTCCTCGCCAAAAGTCGCATCATGCACCAGGAGATCGGCGCTGCGCGCAATTTCGATGGTCGCCTTGCATGGGCGCGAGTCGCCTGTGTAGACGACGCGTCGCCCCGGGCGCGAAGGCCCGACCACGTCTTCCGGCCTGATCGTGCGCCCAGCCACTTCGACGGCCTCGCCGCGATGCAGCTGGCCGAACAGCGGCCCTTCCGGCACGCCCAGCTCGCGCGCACGGTCCGGATGAAAGCGACCGAGGCGCTCGTGCTCGATCAGTGCGTAGCCGAGCGAGCGAATGCCATGCTGCGTCCTGTATGCGACGACGTCGTATGCGCCGCGATCGATGACCGTTGCCGGCTCGACTTCGTGGATGATGATCTCGAACGGTACGCGCTCTACGCCCAGGTGCACGGCCTCGTGCAGGATGTCGCCGGCGCCTTCCGGACCCCAGAGGTGCATCGGGTCCTCACGCCCCTGTAGCCCCATCGTGCGCAGCAGGCCGATGACGCCGAGGAAATGGTCCGCGTGCATGTGTGTAAAGAAGATGTCGTTGACCGTGAAGCCCGTGCCGAAGCGCATCATCTGCCGCTGCGTGCCCTCGCCGCAGTCGAACATGAGCAGCTCGCCCTCACGCGCGATCAGCAGCGAGCTGACGTTGCGACCGACCGTCGGTCGGCTCGCCGCGGTACCGAGAAACGTGACGCGCATTACCCGGCCTCTTGCGCGCTGCCCGGCAGCGGCACCAGCCACAGCAACGTGTAAAGCGCATAGATCAGCAAGCTGCCCGGCAACCAGAGCGGTGCGAGCAACACACCGGACCAGAGCAACACCCGCAGCAGGCCGTGCAGCTGCCGGCGGCGCGAGCTGCGGCGAATGATTTCCGCTGCCGTCATGCCGCTGAGGTCGCCCCGCTGAGCGCGGCGGCCGGCGATCTGGCTGGCGACGAAGCGCTCGATCGAGTAGCGCGCGATCCAGAACACCGCGATACCCAGACGCAGCAGCACGGCGGCGACCCCCGGAATGGCGATCAGAACGAGCAGCAGGCTCATGCTATTTCCGAGCGCTGACGTACAGTGAGTAGCGTTTGCGCATTGCGTCGGCCGGATCGACAGTCACGTCGAAGTCCACTTCCCTGATACCTGCGAAACCGAGGCGCGCGAGCCGGTCGCGCAAGCTGTCCACAGCGTGCAGCGAGCGGTGCTCGCCGTGTTGGTGCACGACATAGTCCATGTATTCGGTTATGGTGTTACACGGACCACAATACGCGCCGAGCGGCTCGAAGTAGGCTGCGTCACCGGCAGCATAGGCTTGCGCTGCTCGCCGGAAGTCGGGCAGCGCGAATCGCAGGACGCCGCCCTGCTGCAGTACGCGGTGGCAATCGGCAAACAGCCGCGTGGCGGCCGGCACGCTCAGGTGCTCGATAAAATGCGAGGAGTAGATGTAGCTACAGCTTGCCGCCGGCAATGGCAGCCCGCAACGCAGGTCGTAGTTCACGTAGTTTTCCCGCGCGACGCCCCGCTGCAGGTCAATGTTGAGCCAGCCGTCGCGGATGTCCGCGCCGCAGCCGAGATGCACGCGCAACGAGCCGGGGCGCATGCGCTGAAGCCGCGCGCGCCCCGCGCGGCTGACACGCCATGCCCATACTTCGAAGCGAAGCGCGTGAAGTGCCTCGAGGACCAAGCAGGTTCCGAATTGTCAGGGTTATGCCGAGGGTGGGAGTCGAACCCACACGCCCTTGCGGGCCAAGGATTTTAAGTCCCCTGCGTATGCCATTCCGCCACCCCGGCGTGTGTTGAAATATAACGATTTATGCCCTCCTGTGCTGCCATCGTATCGCCGATTGGACTGTTTTTAGCTATTCAGTGAGCTGGACGCAAAAGAAGCCCGTCGATACCGACGAGGTAGCCCTGCGCATAGCCGAAGGAGCGAGCGTCCTTGCCGACCAGCTCGATGACGAGCGAGTTCGTGCCTGCGCGCAACTGAACGTCACCCAGTGATAATGGGCCGGTCGCTTCTACGCGTGGCGCATAGCCGTCCACCAGCGGGCCGACCGGCTGGCCGTTCACCAACACGCGAATGATGCCGTAGTCCTGGGCGCGCGTGAAGAAACCGAGCAGCTCGTAGGCGCCCGCCTGCTCGACCACCAGGGGCAGTGTCAAGCGATCGCCGGGTTTGGCCAGCACCCACCACAGCTGCTTGTCGCCACTCCATGCGCCGCTGAATCCACCCATCTCCTGGACCTGCAGTCGTCCGCCGGAAACGTGTGCCCGATCGATCAACGCTTCCGCTTCGATAGCCGGCGCGGCAATCGCCGCCAGCGGCACGCGCGACTCGGGCAAGTGTGGGAATGCAGCGTGTGGATGTGTCTGATACCAGAATGCAACCGACGCATACTCGACTCCGGGCATGTCGTTGGTGCCGCCGTGCTCGATCTCGAAGCGCATACGCTTCCTGAACGGTATCGGATCTTCGATGTGCCAGCGATACGTGCTGATACGTCCGCGCTCTTCATCCTTTATGGTGACGCCGTGATACGGAGCGCTGTACTCGCCCGTGTCGTAGTACCAGCCGGAGGAAAAATAGTCCTCGGTGCCCGTGCCGATGATGCTCGGGCGAGTCTCACCATCAATGAAGATGCGTTCATCACCTTCCAGATATCCGAGATGATTGCCCCGCTCGGGCTGCATGGACAACAGTGTGCCGACGTAATGGCCGCGCCCCTCCGCTGCGAGAATCGTGACCGGCTCTCCGGCCCGCGTACGGACCTGCCGGTATTGGGCATGGAAGTAGAGCGCGTCGTCCGGAACGCGGTCGAAGGTCCTGATGTCGATGTTGTAGTAGAAGGACTGGATCGTCTGGTCGCTCGTATTCTCGACCGTAATCCGGGCGGACCGCCGGAACGGCATTGGCCAATAACTGTTGTAGCCGCCACTGGTCATGTTGACCGGCAGCGAGATGAAATCCTTCCATTCGCCGAAGCCCATGCCGAAGAAGTCGGCTACCGGCACCTCCACGGACGGCGTCTGCTCGCCATCCCAGTAGCAGCGCACGATGAGCCCGCGCAGGATCTCCACGTCGCGGCGCGGTGAGATGGTGATCCACCAGCGACGCACGATGCCGGGACCATCATGGTCGACCAGTAAGAGCGTCTGGCCGGGTGCGATCACCCGGAAATCCGCGTTGCCGCCGGTACTGTCGGCACTCGAGTAGTGCGCCAGCCCACCCTCACGCGCGCGGTGAAGGTCGCCCAACGCGCCGAGCGTGCCGGTCTGGCCGCGCAGTACGGTTGGTAGCAGCGCTGCGCCGATCACGGCGGCATTGATTAGCTGTCGCTGCATGTTCTTGGCTCCTTTTTCAATGGGGCGGGTGCGGGATCGGGTGTCAGCTGTTCCGCAGAGCCGCGATGTTATCGGCAACTGTTGCGCTCGCATTAAAGACCGCAGCTCCCGCAACGACGACGGTAGCGCCGGCATCGGCAACTTCCGGCAGCGTTTTGGCTGTAATGCCGCCATCCACCTCGATCTCGAGCGGCCAGAGATTGCGCTCCTCGATCATGCGCCGCAGTGCCGCAATCTTCTGTGTGCTGGTCGGGATGTAGCGCTGCCCGCCAAACCCTGGATTCACACTCATGATCAGCACGAGATCGACATAGGGGAGGATCTCATCCAGCATTGACAACGGCGTCGCGGGATTCAGAGACACGCCGGGCTTCGCGCCCGACTCGCGAATCTGCTCGATGGTGCGGTGCAGATGGGTGGCGGCCTCGACGTGCACGGTGAGATACGCCGCGCCGGCGTCCACAAAGGCTTCCACCAGCTGTTCCGGCTTCTCGATCATGAGATGCACGTCGAGCGGCAGCTTCGTCACCTTGCGAAGCGCTTTCACGACCGGCGCGCCGAACGTGAGATTCGGCACGAAATGACCGTCCATCACATCGACATGGATCCAGTCGGCGCCACCGTCTTCGGCTTGCTTGACTGCTTCGGCGAGTCTGGCGAAATCGGCGGACAGGATGGAAGGTGCGATTTTGACGTTCACGCCTCTCCTCGCGCGAGCACGTTGATGCCGGCTTCCGCGGCTACGATCACCGACTCGGCCATGTCGAGAAACAGCCCGCTTGCGACCACGCCGGGCCGCTGCTGCAGCTCCATTTCCAGCTGCCACGCGTCCGAAAGTCCGTCCTCGAACGCGCAGTCGATGATGTAGTTGCCGCTGTCGGTAACGAACGGCTCGTCACCGATCTTGCGCAGCTGGGGCTTGCCGCCGAGGTCCTCGAGAAAGCGCAAATGCGTGCTCCAGGCGAAGCGCACGACTTCGATCGGGACCGGTGCGCGATCGCACAGCTGCTGCACCAGCTTGCTCTCATCTACGACGATGACCAGCCGCTCGGCCGCGTTCGCCACGATCTTCTCCCAGAGCAGCGCGCCGCCCAGCCCCTTGATCAGGTTGAGCTCGGGATCGACTTCATCCGCACCGTCGATCGCGATGTCCAGACGCGGCTGTTCATCGAGCGAGCCGAGCGGAATGCCCAGCTCGCCCGCGAGGTCGTGCGTCGCGTGTGAGGTCGGCACGCCGACGATCCTGGCGAGCTCACCGCGCGCGCGCCGTTCCGCGATCGCGTGCAGGACGTGACGAGCGGTCGAGCCGGTACCGAGGCCCAGCTTCATGCCGTCCTCGATCAGCTCGACCGCTTTTACCGCTGCCGCGCGTTTTTGCGCCTCAGCGTTCATCTACGCGATCGACGCCGCGTAGATGCTTCCGATCGCCTCGTCCAGCGCTGCGTCGAACTCCTCGTCGCTCTGATCGGCGCGCAGGCCTTCGGTCAGTGCCCGCGAGAAGCTGGCGATGACGCCCGGGTTGCGTGCGAGCTTCGCATTTGCCTCGTCGCGGCGGTAGCCACCCGACAAGGCCACGACCTTGAGCACGCGTGGATGCCCGATCAGTGGACGGTAGAAATCGTCTTCTTCCGGCAGCGTTAGCTTGAGCATCACGACCTGGTCCTGCGGCAGCTTATTCAGTCCGGCCAGGATCGCATCGCGCAGGATAACCTCCGCCGCGCGCTTGTCCGGCGCGTGGATGTCGACTTCGGGCTCGAGGATCGGGACCAGCCCTGCCGCCAGTACCTGGCGGCCGACCTCGAACTGCTGATCCACGATCGCCTGGATTCCGTTCCGGTCCGCGCGCTTGATGAATGATCGCTCTTTCGTGCCGAACACCCGCTTCTCCCGACCACGCGCGAGCAGCGCATCGAGGCCACTGATGGGCTTCATGAGCTGCACGCCGTTCTCCTCGACCGCGAGGCCCTTGTCGATCTTCAGGAACGGCACGATCCGCTTCTGCGTCCACAGATATTCGGCGGTCCCGCGTCCCTCGATGGCGCGGTCCATCGTATTCTCGAAGAGGATGGCGCCGAGGACGCGCTCGTCGAACGCGGGACTTGTGATGATGCGCGTCCGCATCTCGTGGATGCGATCGTACATCTCGGCCTCGTTCGAGTAGGCGTCTCCGCCGACGCCGTACGCCTCTAGTGCCTTCGGAGTGCTGCCGCCGCTCTGATCGAGCGCAGCAATGAAGCCATCGCCCTCACGGATCTTCTGAAGCATCTCCTGGTTCACGATTCCTCCTTCATCGCTTCATTTACGCTGCAGCACGCGACGTACGGCCGACACGACCTGCTCCGCCGTAAGCCCATACTTGATCATGAGCCCTTCCGGGTCGCCGCTCTCGGCGTAGGTATCGTCGAGCGCGACGAATTCCATCGGCACCGGAATGCTGCGCACGACCGCCTGCGCCACGCGCGCGCCCAGTCCACCGTGTGCGAGGTGCTCCTCGGCCGCGACAATGGCTCCGGTGTCATTCGCGGCGGCACGCACCTCGTCTTCATCCAGCGGCTTGACGGTCGCCATGTCGACGACGCGCACCTCAATGCCCTCTTTCGCGAGCCGTTCGTGCGCTACGATCGCGGCGCCCACCATCAGTCCGTTTGCAATCACGGTCACGTCCGAGCCCTCGCGGACGCGAGTCGCCTTGCCAAACACGAAATCGCGCGGCTCGGCGTCGTAAATGAGCGGCGCCCTGGGGCGGCCCGATCGAATATAGACCGGTCCGTCATGCGCGTACGCGGCTTTCACGACGGCGCGCATCTGATGCTCGTCGCTCGGCACGCACACCACGAAATGCGGCAGGCTGCACGCGAGTCCGACATCCTCCACCGACTGCTGGCTCGCGCCATCTTCACCGATCGAGATGCCGCCGTGGCTGCCGGTCACTTTGACGTTCAGCCGTGGGTACGCCACCGTCATGCGCAGCTGATCGAAACCCTTCAGGATGACGAACGCGGCGAAGCTCGAGATGAACGGCACTTTGCCACTGCTGGCAAAGCCGCCGGCCATGCCGACCATGTTCGCTTCCTGGATTCCGACATTCCAGAAGCGCTCCGGAAACTTCTCCCCGAACGCGGCGCTTTTGGTGCTCTTCGCCAGGTCCGCATCGAGCACGATGATGTCATCGTGCAGCGCGCCCAGATCACGCAGGGTTTCGCCGTACGCATCCCGCGTCGCCTTGCCCAGCGTCAGCCCCGGGTAGATGCCCTTCACCGCCCCTCCTTCGCGTCGCGTGCGGCGCTGCGCTCGATCGAAACCTCCGCGCGGTGCAGTGCGCCATCCAGCTCACCCAGCGCCTTCGCCAATTCCTCTTCGGTCGGCGCGACGCCGTGATACGCGTTCTCCCCCTCCATGAAGCTCACTCCCTTGCCCTTCACGGTATGCGCGACCAGACAGCACGGACCGTCCTGCGCGATCGCCCAGTCCAGCCCCTCCACGACCGCGCCGAGATCGTGACCATCGATCTCCATAACGGCCCAGCCGAACGCTTCCCATTTCTCCGCGAGTGGCGCCAATTCGATGATGTCGGAAATCGCGCCGTCGAGTTGGAATTTGTTGTAGTCGACGATGGCAATGAGATTTTCCGGCCGGTGATGTCCCGCGGCCATGGCCGCTTCCCAGATCTGCCCTTCCTGACACTCGCCATCCCCGAGCAGCACGTAAACACGCATGTCCTTGCGGTCCATACGCGCGGCCAGCGCCATGCCCAGCCCGATCGAGAGTCCCTGCCCCAGCGAGCCGGTCGATGCCTCGATGCCGGGCGCCGTGCCGAGCACGGGGTGCCCCTGCAGGCGACTGTCGATTTTGCGCAGCGTCTTCAGCTCGTCGAACGGAAGCATACCGGCTTCGGCCAGGGCCGCGTACTGCACCGGCACGCCATGTCCCTTCGAAAGGATGAAGCGGTCCCGGTCGGGCCAGTCAGGATAATCGGGATCGTAACGCAGAAAACCGCCGAAATACAGCGCGGTCACGATTTCGACGGCGGACAGCGAGCCGCCCGGATGCCCGCTCGCGGCTGCCGCGAGCATCTCCACGATGTGCCGCCGAATCTGCGTGGCACGCGAGCGCAGTGCGCTCAGATCGCGGTCGGTCTTCTGCCGGGTCTTCAATGCCTTGGCCATGGCGGCAAAATACGGGGAACACGCGAACATGGGAACATCACGGGAACATGGGATCATGGGAAAGAAAAATGGGAGCCTGCTTCACCCATGCTCCCATGCTCGCATGCTCCCAGGCTACGCGCCTTCTTTTTCCACGACTCGCAGGCGCCGCGGCGCGTTCATGATCGAGTTGGGGCTTTCCGAATGCGGCGAGGGCGGGCCCTGCGGCAGGAACTGCTCCGAGAGCCGCGTCAGGGCCATGTAGTAGGCCACCTCGGCAATGCTCTCGCGCACCTCGAGCGCTTCCAGGTACAGCTCGACGCCTTCATTGAAGGTCAGCTCGGAACCCAGCAGATCCACGAAGTTCAGCGCATTGTCGACAGGCGTGTCGAGGATCGCGATCTCCGTGCGCGCGGCCGCCAGCTCCACCCAGCGGCGCAGGTCGTCCTTGACGCGGCCGCGCAGGCGCTGACGAAACGTGTTCATGAATTTGCGGCGCGCGGTCTCGCCATTGGCCGGCGGCGCGGCCGTATCCGACGCGAACTCCGGCCATTCCTCGGTTTCGGCCGCGCGCGCGCCGAGAATAGCGAGCGCACGCGTGGTGATGACTCGCGCTTCGTCGTCCGAGAGGCGAAGCATGCGCGTGTAGATGTTTAGCGCGTTCTCGAACGGAACCTGATCCCCCACCAGCTGGATGAGTCCGAGCGCGTGATTCACGTGCGTACTGAGCAGGCGCTCCTGCGCAACCGCAATGGCCAGCTCGACGCGCCGGCGAAGCGGCTCCGACAGGTCTTTCGATGCGAACGGATTTTTCACGAATACGGCCCCTGAGTGTAGATCAGCATCGCGGGGCCAAAGAGGTGCAAACGGCGGGCCAGTTTGCGATCAGAGCGATGTGAGCGCTGAGAGCGATGAAAGCGATAAAGCCAACGGCGGCCGGGCAATTTCCTACGCCAGCGCGGCCTCCGCTGCGGCAATCTGCTGGAGCACCGCCTGTTTGCCGGTGGCGCCCGCAACCTGGCGCGCTTCAACGGAATTTTCCGCGGTCGGCCGCGGAATCGGCCCGTGGCTGAAGGCCGGATGCACTTCGTGCCACACCGAATCCGGCAGGCCGGCGAGGCCGGTGCCGAGCTCATCGGCAATGCGCAGCAACTTGCCGACGGCGCCGTGCGCGGCACGGAACGGGACACCGCGCCGGACCAGCTCATCCGCGAGATCGGTCGCAAGGACGTCGTCCCGCTCGACCGCCGCGCGCAGCGTCTCGACATTGAAGCGCAGCTCGAGAATCGTCTCGCGCGTCGGCGGCAATACCAGCAGCAGCGCATCGACCGCGGCAAACAGCAGCGCCTTGTCTTCCTGCAGGTCCTTGTTGTAGCCGGACGGCAGCCCCTTCAGCATGGCCAGCGCGGCGGTCACATCGCCAACCAGGCGGGCGGCTTTGCCGCGCGCAAGCTCGAGCCCGTCCGGATTGCGCTTCTGCGGCATCAGGCTGGAGCCGGTCGTGTACGATTCCGGCAGGCTGACGAACGCGAACTCATCGCCGGAAAAGATGATGAGATCTTCCGCGAGTCTGGACAGGTGCGCGCCGGTCAGCGCGGCGGTGAAGACGATCTCGACGACCCAGTCGCGATCGCCTACCGCGTCGATCGAATTCTGCGTGATCGCCTTGAAGCCGAGCAGCTCCTTGAGCAACGTCCGGTCGACATTGAAGCCGGCGCCGGCGATCGCGCCCGAGCCGAGCGGCAGTACGGCCACGCGCTCCAGCGCCTGCTCGAGGCGCTGGCGATCGCGATCCAGCGCCCAGAAATGTGCGAGCAGCCAGTGCGCGACCCGAACCGGCTGCGCCCGCCGCAGATGCGTGTAGGCCGGCATCAGCACATCAATGCTGCTTTTCGCCTGGGCGAGCAGCGCGTTCTGCAACGCTGCCAGCTCTTCCAGCACGTGCACGCCCGCGCGCATCATCCACAGGCGCGCGTCGGTGATGACTTGGTCGTTGCGCGAGCGGCCGGTGTGCAGCTTGCCCGCGACCTCACCTACTTTTTCAAACAGCAGACGCTCGACCAGCGAATGAATGTCCTCGTCCGCGGCATCGGCTGGAAACGACTCCGCCAGATGCTCCTGCACGGCCAGCAGTCCGCGATCGAGCGCCTGTGCGTCGTCGCGCGTCAGAACGTCGGCGCGCAACAGCGCCTGCACCCAGGCGCGACTCGCCTCGATGTCCTCACGCCACAACCGCCGGTCGACCGGCAGGCTGTTGTTCAGCTCTTCGAGTGTCGGTGCGGGGCCGGCCGTGTAGCGTCCGCCCCATAGACGCTCCACCACGGCCTCGGTCAAGCGAGAACCTTGAGCTTGTGCTCGGGCACAGCCGCCTCCGCCTCCGCCTCCGCCTCCGCCTTCAGCT